>DASSOQ010000018.1:0-4632 GCA_035700365.1 Rhodanobacteraceae bacterium
CCCCCTGCAGGACAAAGCCACAATTGCAAGTACGGGCGATGCCGGCTTGCTGCTTTGGCCCTCGCTTGTTTTATCCTGGGGCCAGTAGCGGGGAACACGATGAACGAAATCGAGGCTGGCGTCGAGGGGAAGCCGTGGACACGACACGAGGTCGAGGTTGTTGTGGCCGACTACCTGCACATGTTGCGGCTGCAGCTGATGGGGCAGACGCCGAACAAGGCCGAGCACAATCGGCGGCTGCAAGCGCTCATCCCCGCACGTTCCAAAGGCTCGATCGAGTACAAGCACTGCAACATCACCGCGGTTCTGATGATGTTGGGATACCCACAGCTCATTGGTTACAAGCGAAGGGAAAACTTTCAGCAGTTGCTGGTGACAGTGGTTTCTGACGCTGCAAGGGACGATCAACTTCTGAATGAGGCGGCGATACGCCAGGTCGAGATGCCGGCCGATGCGCCGCTTCTGGATTCCTTCGACAATTTTGTGGTGCCGGTCCCGAGCATTGAGAAAACAGCCGCTGCTAAGCGCGACCACGTGGCCGATCGGCCATTGGTCATGCGGGACTATCTTGAGCGTGAAGCGCACAATCGTTCGCTGGGCCAGGCCGGCGAGAATTTGGTGATGGAGTACGAAGCGCGACGCTTGCACGGGCTGGGCGAAACGGCTTTGGCCGATCGCGTCGAGCATGTTTCCAGAACGAAAGGTGATGGCGCGGGATTCGACATTTTGTCGTTCGAGCCAGGTGGGCGCGAGCGATTCATCGAGGTGAAAACCACGGCGTACATTGCGGAGACGCCGTTCTACGTCAGCCGGAATGAACTGTCTTTCTCCACCGAGCGCGCCGACCAGTTTCACTTGTACAGATTGTTCGACTTCCGCCAGCAACCGCGAATGTTCATGCTGCAAGGGAAGATAGATTCCAATTGCACGCTGGACCCGGTCAGCTACCGGGCGGCACTCATGGCGCGCAAGTAGCCCGGATGAAGCGAAGCGGAATCCGGGAGGCGCCCGCACGACGTCCCGGATTCCACCGCTGCGCGGTTGCATCCGGGCTACGCAACCGGGACCAGGCTCGCGCAAGTAGCCCGGATGAAGCGAAGCGGAATCCGGGGAGGCGCCCGCACGATGTCCCGGATTCCACTGCTGCGCGGTTCCATCCGGGCTACGCAACTGGTTGAACGCGTCGTTGGCGTTTCTCATGGGCGACCACAGGTAGCCGCCACGCACTTCGTGCTCGCGCGTCTGCTTGTGATTGACCCACCAGAACGCCATGCGGCTCCCCCCGAGCAGCAGCGCCAGGTTACTACATTGAGTGATACCCAACTCGCTCTAGCAAGTAGCCCGGATGAAGCGAAGCGGAATCCGGGGAGGCGCCCGCAAGACGTCCCGGATTCCACCGCTGCGCGGTTCCATCCGGGCTACGCAACTGAAGAGGAGTCCATCCCGTCATTCCGGCGTCAGCCGGAACCCAGTGCCTTTGAATTGCGATGAGTCGCTGGGCCCCGGCGTTCGCCGGGGTGACGAAAATGCAAGGCCGAAATCCTGGAGAGGAGTCCATCCCGTCATTCCGGCGTCAGCAAGTAGCCCGGATGAAGCGAAGCGGAATCCGGGAAGGTGCCCGCACGATGTCCCGGATTCCACCGCTGCGCGGTTCCATCCGGGCTACGCAACCGAGACCAGGTTCGAGCAAGTAGCCCGGATGAAGCGAAGCGGAATCCGGGAGGCGCCCGCACGATGTCCCGGATTCCACTGCTGCGCGGTTCCATCCGGGCGACGAAAAGCTGCAACGGACGGAGCAATCAACTCGCTCCAGGAGCAGATTCCGGGTTCGGCCTGCAAAGATCCGCAGGCCGCCCCGGAATGACGAGTACGTGAGATGGGCTTGGAAGTTGTTGGGTCGCCATCCCGACGCGCCTGTCGTGCAACGCAGGTACCCTTCGCGGCATGACTGCATCGCTGACCGAGCTCGTACCCGACCAGGTCTGGCTGGAGGAATATCCGGTACGCATCGCCGGCGCGCGCCTGCTCACGCGGATGACCGTGCTGCGAAGCCAGGACGGCGGCGTCTTCCTGCATTCGCCGGTGGTGATGGACGATGCGACGCGCACGGCGATCGAACGGCTCGGCCCGGTGCGCGCGATCATCGCGCCGAGCAATTGCCACCATCTTTTCATCGCGCACGCGCAACAGGCGTTTCCGTCTGCTCCCACCTATGGAGTCGAGGGTGTCGAAGCGAAGCGCCCGGACCTGCGCTTCGATGCGCTGATCGGCAACGAGCCGCCGCCGCTCTGGGCCGGGCAGATTGACCAGGCGATCGTCGGCAACCGGATCATGCGCGAGGTGGATTTCCTGCATCGCGCCAGCCGTACGCTGGTCGTCACCGACCTTGTCGAGAACTTCAGAGACGAGACGCCGGGAACCAACCACGCGCTGCGCGGCATCATCAAGCTGCTCGGCATGTGGGGGAAACCGAAGCCGGCGCCGGAGTTGCGCTGGTTCACGAGGGATCGCAAGGCCGCGCGCGAGGCGCTCGAAAAAATCCTCGCGTGGGATTTCGACCGGATCGTCCTGGCGCATGGCGAACCGATCCTGCACGAGCCGAAGGCTGCCGTACGCGCGGCCTGGCGCTGGCTGCTGGGTTGAGGCCCGGTATCGGTGCGGTTTCGGACGAGGGTGATGGTCAAGTCGGCGTCATGCCTGGAGTCGCTTCGCACCGCATGACCGTTGTTCGCATGACCCGTCCCGTCGCGACGGACTGCTGGACCCCATCGCGGGCTCGTGTCGGAAAGTGGGCACGTGCACTCTGACCCGGCCTTTGTAAGGCACCGCCGACACGCCTGCCGGATGGGCGCGGGTGTCGGAGGGGAGGTCGGCCGACAGCGCGTCGTTCCGTGGGATCCCACAATCCACACACCTTTCGATTGCGGAGCGGCCATGCGCTCGATGACGCGATGGATCGTCGTTGCAATGCTCGTGTTCGCGTCGTCGTTGCCGACGATCGTGCGGGCCGTGCCGCCACCACCGGTCGAACTGGTTGATGTCTACCACGGCGGCGTGGACCTGTCGCGCTATTGGGTCAGCGAGAAATTCGATGGCGTGCGCGGCTACTGGGACGGGCACCGCCTGCTGACCCGGGCGGGCAGCGTCGTCCAGGTGCCCGCGTGGTTCACCAGGAACTGGCCCGACACGCCGATGGATGGCGAGTTGTGGGCCGGCTACGGGCAGTTCGAGCGGGCCTCGGCCATCGTGCGCACGGCCGGCGCGAACGATCCGGCGTGGCACGCGATCAGCTATCGCGTGTTCGATCTGCCGGGGCAACCCGGCGATTTCGATGCGCGGGTTCCCGCGATCCGCGCCGTCGTTGCCGGGATCGGCGATCCATGGGTCGTCGCCGTTCGCCAGTTTCACGTCGCGAACGAAGCGCAGCTGCAGGCGGCACTCAGGCGCGTGCTGGACAAGCGCGGCGAGGGGCTGGTGCTGCACCGTGGGGACCTGCCGTACCGCGCCGGCCGCGACGTCGGCCTGCTCAAGGTGAAACCCTATGAAGACGCCGAAGCCCGGGTCGTCGCGGTCCACCCCGGCCATGGCCGGCTCGAGGGACTCATGGGGTCGCTCGAGGTCCGCACGCCGGATGGACGCCGCTTCTCCATCGGTTCGGGATTCTCCGATGACGATCGCGCGCACCCACCGCCGGTCGGCTCGTGGGTGACCTATCGGTTCAACGGCATGACGGACACAGGGCTGCCACGGTTCGCGCGTTTCCTGCGCCTGCGGCCCGGTGGACCGCCTCCCGAGCCGGCGGTGAACAGCGGCAAGAACATGCCGGCGCGGCAATAAACAACGAAGGCGGCCGTGGCGCCGCTTGAGGCTCACCGCCGCGCATTTGATCCGGGCTACGCAACACGTTTGGGTTCAGGACGGATCGAGCTGGCGCAGCATCGCCGCGCCGCTGGTCGTGGTGTTCTCCCTGGGGTCCAGGGTTCGCACGACCAGGAAAGCCAGCAGCGGGAGGGCGATCGCGTAGATGTACTGCGTCCGCGACACGCCGATGCCGAACGGGAACCAGATGCCCGGCACGCCGATCGTGTCGAGCAGCTCGCCGCCGAACAGCACGGCGACGATCGAAGCCAGCGTGACGAGGGAAAGGGTCCGCATCGGCCCGCCGCGTGCGATGCGGGCGGCGATGACGACGAACAGCGCGATCGAGGCCAGCCGGCTGCCGCTGGTCACGCTCGCCGAATGCATCAGTGAGCCCACGATTCCGGCGGTCGCCAGCACGATGGCCGCTGCATCGATGCTTCGCCACGGGCGCGCGCACCAGCGGTTCCAGGCGAGCGACCAGGCCGCAATGATCGGTGCCCACATCACCGTTGCCAGCCAGGAATAGGTCTTCAGATCCTCGAGGTCGGTCCACGAAACGATAGCATTGTTGAGGCGCCGCTCCGCCGCGAGCGCAAGTGCGATGCAGGCGAAGACCAGGAAGCCCCTGCGGCTGCTGCGGCTCAAGCCCCAAAGCGCCAGGCCGACGAGCGCCAGCATGGCGATCGGCTCGACCGCATCCACGATGTAGCCGGCGATGGTGCGTTCCCAGTGCGCGCGGTGGAGCGCGGAGCCAGTCGGCTGCGGCGCCAG
>DASSOQ010000019.1:0-9901 GCA_035700365.1 Rhodanobacteraceae bacterium
CCGCCCGCGCCGGTGTAGACTTGCCGCGCCGGCCAGTCCGGCTACGACGTCTTCAGGGCGGGGCGCAATTCCCCACCGGCGGTAGGTCCGCGAGGACAAGCCCGCGAGCGCTCGCGACACCGTCGCGGGGTCAGCAGATCCGGTCCAATGCCGGAGCCGACGGTCGGCGGCAGAGGGTTGCCGCCGGAAAGTCCGGATAAAGCGAAGACGGTCCGGTGTCCCGACGGGGTACCGGCCTGATGCCTTGGGGCGTTCTCGCTGCCACTCTTGCGGAGAACGTTCATGAAGCTTCCCGTTTCCGTTTCCGTTTTTCGCTGGACGTCGCGCTGATGTTCACGGGCATCGTGCAGGCGACGGGTCGCGTCGCGGGCGCGGAAAGGCGCGGGGGGGATTTGCGCCTGATCGTCGAGGCTGCGGATTTCGGGTGCGCAGACATTCGGCCCGGCGACAGCATCAGTGTGTCGGGGTGCTGCCTCACCGTGGTCGAGACCGGCAGCGGCATGCTCGCGTTCGACGTGTCCAACGAAACCCTGTCGCTGACCACGCTGGGCGGTCTGCGAGTGGGGGATCGCGTGAACCTCGAACCGGCGTTGCGGCTTTCCGACCGGCTGGGTGGCCACCTGGTCTCGGGTCACGTGGACGGGGTCGGCACGATCGTGGCGATCGAGGCCGACGCGCGTTCGCAACGCTGGACCATCGAGGCGCCCGCGGCGCTTGCCCGCTACATCGCGGCCAGGGGATCGATCTGCGTCGACGGGGCCAGCCTGACCGTCAATGCCGTCACGGAAAACCGCTTCGGGATCAATTTGATTCCCCACACGGTTGCCGCGACGACTTTCGGTGATCGCCGCGTGGGCGATCGGGTGAACCTCGAAGTCGACCTGTTGGCGCGTTACCTCGAACGATTGCTGGCGAACCCGGAGCACTGAACCATGGCCTTCGCAACCATTCCCGAACTGCTCGAGGAGATCGCCGCCGGCCGCATGGTGGTGGTGCTGGACGACGAGGACCGCGAGAACGAGGGCGACCTCATCATGGCCGCCGACGCGGTGCGGCCTGAAGACATCAACTTCATGGCGCGCGAGGGGCGCGGGTTGATCTGCCTCGCGCTCGATCCGGAGCACGGCCGCAGGCTCGGGCTGCAGCCGATGGTGCGCGAGAATGCCTCGCCGCTGCACACCAACTTCGCGGTATCGATCGAAGCCGCGCGTGGCGTCACCACCGGCATTTCCGCGCATGACCGCGCCGTGACCATCCGCACCGCGGTGGCACCGGATGCCAAACCGTCGGACCTGATCCAGCCCGGCCACGTGTTTCCGCTGCTCGCCCAGCCGGGCGGCGTGCTGACCCGCGCCGGGCATACCGAGGCGGCGGTCGACCTGGCGGCGCTGGCCGGCCGCACGCCGGCCGGGGTGCTGGTCGAGGTCCTGCGCGAGGACGGCGCCATGGCCCGGCGCCCCGATCTCGAAACGTTCGCCGCGAAACACGGACTCAAGGTCGGCAGCGTCGCCGACCTGATCCGCCACCGCCTCGCGACCGAAAAGACCATCGCGCGCGTGTTCGACGGCGAGGTCGTCACCGAATTCGGTGCGTTCCGGCTGGTGGCGTGGCGCGACGCGATCCGGGGCGACCTGCATTTCGCGCTGGCGCGCGGCGCCATTGACGATGGCGCGCCGGTGCTGACCCGCGTGCAGGTGCGCGACACCTTGTCGGACGTGTTGCACGTGGAGCGCGAGGACTTCGGCCTGACGATGACCGCGGCATTGCGGCGGATCGCGGCCGAGGGCCGCGGCGTGGTCGTGGTGCTCGCGGCCGACGAAGATCCCGCGGCATTGTTGTCGCGCCTGGCCGGCGATGCGGCCACGGCCCCGCCGGCGACCGGGGCCGGCGCGCAGCGCGAATGGCGGCAGCTCGGGCTGGGCGCGCAGATCCTCGTCGACCTCGGCGTGCGGCGCCTGCGCGTACTCGGCACGCCGCGCAAGCTGGTCGGTCTCGCCGGATTCGACCTCGAGGTGGTGGAGTACGTGGAAGAGCCGGGACCGGGGACCCGGGACCCGGGACGCGAAGGGCGCACGTAAAACCTCCGCGCTTCGCTGTTACGCTTTTCCGTCTCCCCGTCTCCCCGTCTCCCCGTCTCCCCGTCTCCCCGTCTCCCCGTTTCCCCGTCTCCCCGTTTCCCCGTTTCCCCGTCTCCCCGTCTCCCCGTCATGTCCGATCAGTCCGCCACCTCCACCCCGGAACTCCGCTCACCCGAGGGAGCCCGCTACGCCGTGATCGCCAGTCGCTGGAACGGCGAGATCGTGGATGCGCTGGTCGATGGGTCGAGCCGCGCTTTCGCGGAACATGGCGTGGAGGATGCGTCGGTCGACGTGCTGCGGGTGCCCGGCGCATGGGAATTGCCGGTGCTTGCGCAGCGGCTTGCGGCGAGTGGCCGTTACGCCGCGATCGTCGCGCTGGGATGCGTCGTGCGCGGAGAGACCCGCCACTATGAACACGTGGCCGACGAATGCGCACGCGGCTTGATGCGCGTCGCGCTCGACAGCGGGGTGCCGGTGCTGAACGGCGTCCTCGCGGTCGAGGACGAGGCCGACGCCTGGGCGCGCGCCGGCCGTGCGCGCGGCAACAAGGGTGCGGACGTGGCCCGGGCCGCGATCGAGATGGCTTCGACCCTGCGCGGGTTGCCGGCATGACGACGACCGGCCGCCGCGACGGCATCGATCCCGCCGCACGCACCCGCGCGCGCCGGCGGGCGGTGCAGGCGCTGTACGCGTGGGAACTCGGCGGCAACCCGATGCGCAAGGTCATCGACGATTTCCGCCAGGAGCAGGACATGCAGATCGCCGACCTCGAATATTTCGAGGACCTGCTGCGGGGCGTGGATGCCCGTCGCGCCGAGCTGGATGCCGGGCTCGCGCCGCTGCTGGACCGCGACATCGCGCGGGTCGATCCGATCGAGCGGGCGGTGCTGAGGGTGTCCGCCTACGAATTGAAGTACCGGCTCGACGTGCCGTATCGCGTGGTCCTGAACGAGGCCGTCGAGGTGGCCAAGCGCTTCGGTTCCGAGCAGGGCCACACGTACGTGAATGGCGTGCTGGACAAGCTGGCGCACGCGTGGCGCGCCGCCGAAACCGGTCCCTGAGGCCGATGGACACTCCCGGCCGACCGGCATTCGTCGCCGCGCCGGAGATCCGGACCGAGCGCCTGCGCCTGCGCCCGCATCGCGCCGGCGACTTCGAAGCGTGCCGCGCGATCTGGTCCGATCCCGAAGTCGTGCGCCACATCAGCGGCAAGCCATCGACGGGCGAGGAAGCGTGGCGGCGGCTGCTGACCTACGCCGGGTCGTGGAGCCTGCTCGGCTACGGCTACTGGGCCGTCGAGGAGCGTGCGAGCGGCCGCTACGTCGGCGACATCGGCTACGCCGAATTCCAGCGCGACATCGAACCATCGTTGCGCGGCATGCTGGAGTGCGGCTGGGTGCTCGCGCGCGCGGTGCACGGCCGCGGGTATGCGTCCGAGGCGCTCGCGGCGATCGAGGGATGGCGCCACGCGCATCTGCCGGAGCGCCGCGCGGTGTGCATCATCGCCCCGGACAACGGCGCGTCGCTGCGGGTGGCCGAAAAGGCGGGCTTCCGCCGCTGGTGCGAGACCACCTACCACGGTGACGCAGCGCTGGTTTTCAGCGGTCCGGCGGCCATCGACCGGTGATGGAATTCGACCTGATCAATGCGATCCGTGCGCGCGCCGCGCGTCGGCGCGACGATGTTGCGCTCGGGATCGGCGACGACGCGGCCTTGCTGGAGGTGCCGGCGGGGCGGCAACTGGTCGCCTGCACGGACACGATGGTCGCCGGCGTGCATTTCCTCGCCGGCACCGCCGCCGAAGAGCTCGGCTGGAAGTCGCTGGCGGTGAACCTCTCCGACCTGGCCGCAATGGGTGCCGATCCCGCCTGGGCGCTGCTGTCGTTGACGCTTCCCGAAGCCGACGGCGGTTTCGTGGACCGCTTCGCGGGCGGCTTTGTCGAGCTCGCGGCCGCGCATGAGGTCGCGCTGGTCGGCGGCGACACCACGCAAGGCCCGCTCTCGATCACGGTGACGGCGCTGGGAACCGTCCCGCGCGGCGGCGCGCTGACGCGCGGCGGCGCGTGCCCGGGCGATGCGGTGTTCGTCACCGGCACGCTCGGCGACGCGGCGGGGGCGCTGCGGTTGCTGCGGGACGGGGGACCGGGGACCGGGGAGCGGACTGCATCCCGTGGATTGTCTGCACGATTGAACCGTCCCGGGCCGCGCGTCGGTGCGGGCCTTGCGCTTCGCGGCGTCGCCAGCGCGTGCATCGATATATCGGACGGGTTGCTCGCCGATCTCGGACATGTCTGTACCGCCAGTGGCGTTGCGGCGGAAGTCGATGTCGAGGCGCTGCCCGTTTCGGCCGCGCTGCGCGCGGCATTCGATGAAGCCGCGTGTCGCGATTTCGCGCTGGTGGGCGGCGACGATTACGAACTGTGCTTCACCGCGCCGGCGGATCGCGGTGGGGAGATCGCAAGCGTGTTCGGGCGACTGGGTTTGCGGGTGAGCCGAATCGGACGGATCGGCGTGGGCGAGGGCGTGCGGGTTCTCGACTGTGACGGCAATGCGATCGACACGCCGCTTGCCGGCTGGCAGCACTTCGCCACCTCGCAGGGGGCGGCCGAATGAGCCCGCCGCTGGCTCCGCCGCAACGCCGCGCGCTGCTGTCGCACCCGGCCGGCTGGATCGCCACCGCGCTCGGCGCGGGGCTGTCGCCGAAGGCGCCCGGCACCGTCGGGTCTGCCGTCGCCTTGTTGCCGTGGTGGTTCCTGCTGCGCGGGCTGCCGGTCGCGTGGTACGCCGCGGTGCTGGTCGTGGGGTTCGCCCTCGGGGTGTGGGCGTGCGGCGTCGCGGGCAAACGCCTCGGCGTGCAGGACCACGGCGCGCTGGTGTGGGACGAGGTGGTGGCGATGTGGCTCACGCTGCTTGCGGCACCGCGCGGCTGGCCGTGGATGGTCGCGGGGTTCGCGCTGTTCCGCCTGTTCGACATCTGGAAACCGTGGCCGGTGCGCTGGGCCGATCGGAGGGTGCATGGCGGCTTGGGCGTGATGCTGGACGACGTGCTCGCCGGCCTGTATGCGTTGGTCGTGCTGCAATTGGCCGCGCTCGCGCTATTCCGTTGGCAGGGTTGACGCTCGCGGGAAAATTCAAACCGCGCTGACGATCTCGCGCTCCAGTAGCTCGAAGGACCGCCAGCGATTGACGATCGCGCAGAACAGCCCTGCGGTGCGTTCGGCGTCATAGACGGCTGAATGAGCCTCGCTGGCGTTCCATTCGAATCCGGCTGCCTGCACCGCCCGGGACAACACCGTCTGGCCATAGGCGAGCCCGGCCAGCGTGGCGGTGTCGAAGCAGGAAAAAGGGTGGAAGGGATTGCGCTTGTGTCCGGTGCGACGCACCGCGGCATTGAGGAAGGCGAGGTCGAACGCGGCGTTGTGGCCGACCAGGATCGCGCGCTGGCACCCGCTCGCCTTGATGGCGGCGCGCACCGGTTTGAAGATGAGGTCGAGCGCCGCGCGCTCGGGGATCGCGCCGCGCAGCGGCTGGTCGGGATCGATGCCGGTCACCTCGAGCGACTTCGGATCGATATGGGAGCCGGGAAACGCTTCGACGTGCGTGGAAACCACCGGCTCCGCCGCCAGCATGCCTTCGCCATCCATGGTGACGAGCACGGCCGCGATTTCCAGCAGCGCGTCGTGCTCGGCATCGAAACCGCCGGTCTCGACGTCGACCACGACCGGCAGGAAGCCGCGGAAACGGGTCGAGAGTTGCTCCGCGTAGGCATCGATCTGTTTGTGCATCGCGCGAGGATAGCAGCGGGGTGCGTGGCGTCCGATGAACGGCCGGCCGGCGCGCGCCTCGCGCTTCGCGAAACCGCCTGGTCGCGCTACAGCGCCCCGACGTTTCCGTTGTTGGCGTTCAGTGCCTGCCGCATTTCCCGCTCGGTGAGCGCACCGTTGCCATTGGTGTCGGCCTGCCGGAACAGCCTTTCGTGCCACGCGAGCGCCTGCCGCTCGTCCAGCGTTCCGTGGTGGCTGATGGCATTCCACCTCAGGTCGAAGCGGTTCTTCCGGGGCAGCTTGCCACCGTTGAGCCGCTTGGCCGCCGCCCGCGCTTCGGCCTGGCTGATCTTGCCGTCGTGGTTGGTGTCGGAAAGCTCGAGCTGGTGCTGCCAGTAGGCGTCGAATTCGGGCTTCGAAACGCGTCCGTCGTGGTCGGCGTCCATCGACTTGAACTGCTGGTCGAGCTTCGCATCCAGGGTGCTGCGATTCTGGGTGATGCTCGGCAGGTCCGTCTGCGCGAGGGCGCCGTGGGATGCCGCGCCCGCGAGCAGCCCGGTCGCCACGAGGGCGAAAGCCTTGATCCGTGTCATGGTCCTGTTGCCTCCGAAAGTGGGGCGCGGTACCGCCGCCAACCGCAGGCGGCGAACCGTTCGGTCCGCCGCCGGGTCCTGCGGTCAAAGCGAGGCAACGGTCTCATTGCCCGACTGCACCGCGTTGCGGGTCTCCGCCAGGCTCAACTGGCCGTTGTCGTTGGTGTCGGCCTTGTTGAACTGTTTGTTGTGGTAGGCGATGTCGGCGCCCGAACTGATGTGGCCGTCGTGGCTCACCTTGTTCCACATCGTGTCGAACCTGGCCTGGCTGAAGCGGGAGCCTTCCATCTCGCGCGCGGCCGTCAGGCATTCCTGCCGGTCCAGCTTGTTGTCGTTGTTCGTGTCGGCGGTCTGGAATTGCTGCCGCCAGTAGGTGTCGAACTCGCTCCGGGATATCTGGCTGTCGTTGTTGGTGTCCGACTGCCGGAACTGCTGGCTGGCCGTCGTCGGCATGCTCGAGCTGTTCGCGAATGACGCGGGACCGAATACCGCGCCGGCCAGCACGGCGCCAATGGCGATTGCAAGTTTGCCTGGATGGTTCATTGTTTCCTCCACTAATGTGCCCCGGCGGGGCATCTTCCTTGGGCGACCGCGCTGCGGCCGCCAACCAGCAGTCAGCGTAGTGCGGGGCCAATTAACCCGGGGTTAGGAACATGGCTGCTGCGCGCCCGCGATTCAGGCGCTGTCGGGTTTGGTCTTGTGCCTGTACGCGCACAGGTCGCGGATGGGACAGACCGGGCACCTGGGCCTGCGGGCGATGCATACGTAGCGGCCGTGGAGGATCAACCAATGGTGCGCGCCGCGCTTGAACTCGTCCGGCACGACCTTGAGCAGCTTGTCCTCGACGGCGCGGACGGTCGTGCCGCGGGCGAGGCCGGTGCGGTTGCAGACGCGGAAGATGTGGGTGTCGACCGCGATGGTCGGGTCGCCGAACACCGTGTTCAGGACCACGTTGGCGGTCTTGCGGCCGACGCCCGGCAGCGCCTCCAGTTCTTCGCGCGTGCGCGGCACCTCGCCGTCGTGGCGCTCCAGCAGCAGCGCGCAGGTCGCGATGATGTTCTTCGCCTTGGCGTTGTACAGGCCGATCGTCGAGATGTAGCGCTTCAGGCCTTGCTCGCCCAGGGCGAGGATCTGCTTCGGGGTGTTGGCCACCGGGAACAGGCGTTTGGTGGCCTTGTTGACCCCGACATCCGTGGCCTGCGCGGACAAGATCACCGCGACCAGCAGCTCGAACGGCGAGGCGTACTCGAGTTCGGTGGCGGGGTCGGGGTCGAGGTCGCGCAGGCGGCGGAAAAGTTCCGCGATGTTTTCCCGCTTCATTGGCGTTTCCCACGCCTTGCACGACCACGCGCGATCGCCGCCAGCACCTCGCTGCGGCTGATCGTCTGCACGGGGAGCGCGGCGGTCGTGGCCACTTCGCGCCGCCTTGCGGCGCGGCTCTCGCGCTCGCGCGCCAGCCGCGCGGTGCGCGCCAGGAATCGCTGCCGGGCGGCATCTGCCCGCGCGTGCCGGCGCACTTCGGACTTGCCCCAGCGGAACCAGTCGAGCAAAGGAATGCGCGACGGGCAGACGTCCACGCAGCGGTTGCATTCGCTGCAGGCGTCGAGCCGCGCCCCTCGGGCCTTGTCGAAATCGTCGTCGGCCAGTGCGAAGAACAGATCCTTCGGGGCCAGCGATTCCGGACAGGCCCGCACGCACTCGCCGCAGTGGACGCAGGGTTCCTGGGGGGAAGCGTCAGTCGGCATGGCGGCGCAATTCCAGCACGTCGATCGTGGGCGGGCAATCGAAGCGCAGGGGCACCCCGGTGACCCCGACACCCGGCGTCACGAACAGCTGGCCCGCCGGCGTGTCGTAATAGCCGTTCACGTACGTCTCGTCGCGGATCCGGAGGAACATCTGGTCGGTGAGCCAGGGGATGTAGACCTGTCCGCCATGGGTGTGGCCGGCCATCGCCAGCGCGAAATCGATGCCGTGCAGGGCGCGCAGGCTGTGCGGCTGGTGCATCAGGATCAACAACGGCTTGTCGTGGGGCAATGCCTTCAGGAAGTCCGCGTCGTCGCGGCCGCTCCACCAGTCGTAGAGCCCGGCGAGGCGGAAGCTCGGAAAGTCGACCACCCGGTGCTCGATGAAATGCACCGGCGAACCGGCGAGCACCCTGTGGATCTTGTTGGCGAGTGGCGGCCCGGGCAGTTGCACGTCGTGGTTGCCGAGCACCGCGTACATCGGCTTGTCCAGGTCCTGCAGGGGCGACAATTCGGTGGCGAGGGCGTGCGGCGGGTCGTAGGTCAGGTCGCCCGCGAACAGCACCAGGTCCACGTGCAACGCATTCAACTTGCGCACGACCTGAGCGAGCTTGGCGCGGCGCGTGTAGATGCCGACATGGATGTCGCTGACCAGCGCGACGTCGAGGTCGATCGGCGCCGGGACCACCGTGCGGCGTACGACCAGCCGGTTGGGCGCGACGAACCGCGCGTAGCACACCGCGAGGCAGAGGATCGCGAGCAAGGCCGCCCCGACGCCGCGGACATGCCGGCTCTCCCGGAATCGCAGCACGGCCTTGACCAGCGATTGCGCGAGGAGCACCCACAACAGCCAGGAGCCGTGCAGCACGGCCAGTTGCAGGAAGGCCTCGCCGCGCTGCTTCGGTTCGATGTCGAAGCGCGGATACTCGAGCGCCGGCCACAGGAAACAGAAGATCGCGATGCCGGCCACCCACAGGCCGAGGGCGATCCAGCGTCGCCGGCTCGTTTTCATGGCCGGCACGGCAGGCGCGGACGCGGCAGCCGCTGCGGCGTCGCCGCGTCGGCCACCATCGCGATGCAATCGACCGGGCACGGCGGCAGGCACAGTTCGCAGCCGGTGCAAAGGTCCGCGATCACCGTGTGCATCAGCTTCGCCGCGCCGACGATCGCATCCACCGGGCAGGCCTGGATGCACTTGGTGCAGCCGATGCAGGCGTCCTCGTCGATCAGGGCCACGCGTGGGGGGGCCTCCACGCCGCATTCCGGGTCGAGCGGCAATGCGTGCTGGCCCGTGATGCGCGCCAGCGCGCGCACGCCTTCGTCGCCGCCGGGCGGGCAGCGGTTGATCGCGGCTTCGCCACGTGCCACGGCTTCCGCGTACGGATGGCAGGCCGGATAACCGCAGCGTCCGCACTGGGTCTGCGGCAGGGCGGCGTCGATGCGCGCGACCAGCGTATCGAGCGCGCGCATGTCGAGCCCTGTTTCCACACTCATGCGGCCATTGTAATTGCCGCCATCGTGCAGGACCCGTACACGCGGCGCTATGCTCGCCGCTTCGGGCCGCCCGGCCGCAACGGATCCGACCATGTCCGCACTCGCCGCCCTGCGCGTGCTCGACCGCACCCAGCGCCATACCGTCGCGGCCACGTTCCTCGGCTGGACCCTGGATGCCTTCGATTACTTCCTGCTGGTGATGGTGATGCCGGCGGTGGCGAAGTCGTTCG
>DASSOQ010000020.1:0-37017 GCA_035700365.1 Rhodanobacteraceae bacterium
GCCAAATCCACACTGAAAGTCGTAGCGTTCATCTCGGACTCCTCCTCTCTCACCCGCTGGAACTTCATCATTCCACCAGCATGGCACGCCTTGCGATGCCGATAGATAGAGGGGAGGAGTCCATGACCATCATTCCGGGGCCGCTCGTGCGCAGCAGGAGCGGATCGCGCGGCGCGCGTCCGGAATGACGATCAGGGGGGCGGTTCGTGCGCCGGGCTTGCACTTGAATTGCCACGCACTCTGACCTGCGGCGGAACGCACGTTCCGCGTCTGCGCTACGCTTGTGGGATGCCGAATCAACTTCCTGTTCGCGAAGAAACGACACCCGTGACGCCTTGTGTGGGCATCTGCCGGATGGATGCGGACGGCTTGTGCATCGGTTGCCGACGCACGCTGGGCGAAATCGCGGCCTGGGGCACCAAGAGCCAGGACGAACGTCGACGCTGGATGCGTGAAGTGCAACCGTTGCGGCCGCTGGCGCGACCATGACCGACTGGTTCGGCGCCATCCGGCGTGCGCTGCATCCGCTTGAGGCGCCTCCCGCGCCGCCGGCATGGAATCACGATCACCTGCTCGACCTGCTCGGCGAAGGCCCGCGTGCGGATGCCGCGGTGCTGATGGCGATTCGCGACGTGTCCGACCCGCGCGTGGTCTTCACGTTGCGGCGTGATGATCTGGTGCGCCATGCGGGTCAGGTGAGTTTTCCCGGGGGGCGCACGGATCACGGCGACGCCGGCGCGATCGGGACGGCGTTGCGCGAAAGCCACGAGGAAGTCGGACTGGATCCAGACGCCGCCGAGCCGCTCGGGTTTCTCGATTGCCTCGAGACGATCAGCGGATTTTGCGTGACACCGGTGGTGGCGCGGATGACCGGCGACGCCGTGTTGACGCCGGAGCCCGGGGAAGTCGCGAAAATATTCGAGGTGCCGCTCGCGTTCCTGCTCGACCCCGCCAATCTGCACGAGTTCGAGTTCCGCGCGCGTGGCGAGGCGCGGCTGGTGTATGAATACAAGGGTGTCGAACCGCGCATCTGGGGCGCAACGGCGTCGATGCTGGTGAATTTGATGCGGCGGATGGAGATCGTCAAATGAAAGAGCGCGAAGTGTTGATCGATGCGATGGCCCTGGCGGCGCTGCCGCCGCACGACGTGTTGATCGTGGACTGTCGTTTCGCATTGGCCGATCCTGGCAAGGGCGAACGGGATTTCCTCGATGGACACATCCCGGGGGCGGTGTATGCGAGTCTCGATCGCGATCTTTCCGATTTGTCGAAACAGGGCCTGGGACGCCATCCGTTGCCCGACGTCGAAGCGTTCGCGCAAACGCTGTCGCGGTGGGGCTGGCGCAGGCCGCAGCGCGTGGTTGCGTACGACGATGCCGGCGGCGCACTCGCCGCAGCGCGGTTGTGGTGGATGCTGGAAAGCGTCGGCATCGCCGCGAGCGTGCTCGATGGCGGCTGGCAGGCTTGGACGGCGGCCGGGTTGCCGGTGGAACACGGCGCGGCCGTGCCGCGCCAGGCGAGTTCGGTCGAGCTGCATTTCGATCCCGCCCGCGTGGTGTACTACGAAGAACTGCAGGCGCTGCGCGCGCGGCCGTCCACCTTGATGCTGGATGCGCGTGCCGCGCCGCGCTTCCGGGGCGAGTCGGAACCGCTCGACCGCGCCGCCGGCCACGTGCCCGGTGCGCACAACCGGCCGTTTTCGGAAAACCTCGATGCGGACGGACGCTTCAAATCGCCGCAGGCATTGCGCGAAGCATTTGAAGCGGCGCTCGCCGGTCATCGTCCGGATGCAGTCGTGCACATGTGCGGTTCGGGCGTCACCGCTTGCCACAATCTGCTGGCGATGGAAGCCGCCGGCCTGCACGGTTCGCGGCTGTTCGCGCCATCGTGGAGCGGATGGGTCGCCGATCCTTCGCGCCCCGTCGCGACCGGCAACTCGTAGGGCGGCAGCCGCCGCGCGGCGGCGTATCCCGCCGGACCAGCGCGCGGATCGGCGGGATGCGATGCGCTTCTCCCGCCCTGCGATCCCTTTGGTGCTCGCTAGAACCGCAGGCCTGCGAGCAGCATCGTTTCGCCGAGATTCTTGCCGCCGCCCAGCAGGTGCGCGTTGGAGATGTGCCGCAGCATCACGATGAAATGGCCGTCTTGCCATCCGGCGCTGGTCATGAATTCGAAGCGGCTGGAAAGCGCGTCGGTGCGCGTGCTGGTCGCGGCGAGTTGCTCGCTGATGAACCAGTGGCGGTCGGCCGTCACGAGGCGCGCGCCGCCGCCGGCGAGGAAGACCTGGTGGTTCAAATCGTCGGTGCGGGTGCTGCGGGCATCGACCCAGCCAAGCGTGCCGATCGGCCGGATGTGCGTCTGGTTGTCCTCGGGGCCTTCGGCGAACACGCTCGCGAAGATCGCGCCGGTGATGCGCTCGGACGAGGTGATGCTGGGGCCCGCGGCCACGTCGAAGCCGGCGGCCCAGGCAGGTGCGCAGGCAAGCAGGCAGGCGAGGGCGCACAGTCCGCGGCGGATGCCCTTCATGTCTTGCTCCTTGTTTTGCTTGTTCTTGTATGGAATGGACGGCGCGCCGGCGAGGGTGCATGGTTGCCGCAGAAATGATTGCCTTGACAATTAAAGCCGAGACAGTATCATCCCCGGCATGAATCGTTCCGCAACCTCCTCCGATCGCTCCTTCCAGTTGTGCCGACTGATCGGCCGGCTGCGTGCGGAGTTCGTCGATGCGGTCGAGCAGGAGATGGGGCGCCAGGGTGTCGAACTCAACTTCACGCAGTTCGTTGCGCTCAAGTTGCTCGGGCACGAGGAACCGATGACGCCGGTCGAACTGGCGCGTGCGCTGCACTACAACCCCGGCGCGCTCACGCGGTTGCTGGACAAGCTGGAGCAGCGCGGTTACCTCAAGCGGGTGCCGGATCCGGACGATCGCCGCGCGTTGCGCCTTGAACTGACGCCGCAGGGCAAGGTCCTGCGCAAGCGCGTGATCGGCTACTGCGATGCGGTCGCCGGTCGCACTTTCGAGGGCACCACGGTCCGCGAGCGCGAGCAGTTGCACGATGTGCTGAGCCGGGTGCTGGACGGAATACGCGCGCGGCGCGGGTGAACGCATCCAGCCAGTCGCATGAAAATCCGCGTCGTTCAAAGATCATCTTGTTGAATCGCCATGCCGTGGCGAAGCTGTACCGATCCATGAGCAACCGGTTCGATCCATTCAGGTAAATCCTTGTCCAACACGCGCGACGCTTGAAACACGCGCCTCAGCCCCCAACCCACCAACAATGCCCCTGAACATTCCGACACGTCGCGGCCATTTCGCCGTCGCGGCCTTCGCCTCCGTATTGCTGGCCGGCTGTGCCAGCACCGGCGGATTGCATCCGACCGCGACGCCCGCAGATCCTGCTTACCTCGCCACGCAGCGCTCCTTCTCGGGCGTCAAGGTGTACACCGCCACGTGGCCGCGGCAAGGCTGGTGGAAGGCGCTGGGCGACGCGCAGCTCGACAAATTGGTCGACGAAGCGCTGGCCGACAACCCGGACATGACGCTGGTGGATGCACGCGTGCGTGCCGCACTGGCCGCCGCGGGCGCCGCCGACGCTGCGCGCAAGCCGACACTGAATGCTGGCGCGAGTGCTGCCGGCGCGCGCGTTCCGCCGATCCTGCCGCCCCTGGCTTCGGGCCATTTCGGGGTGATCCGGTACGGCTATCTGAGCTTCAAGTGGGATCTCGACCTGTGGGGCGGCAAGCGCGCCGCGTGGCAAGCCGCGGTCGGCAACGCGCGTGCCGCGGAAGTGGACGCGCAGGCCGCGCGCCTGAAGCTTTCCGCCGACGTGGTGCAGGCGTACTTCCAATTGGCAGGCGCGTACGCGCAGCGCAATCTCGCGAACGAGGAACTGCAGCGCGCCAACGATTTCCTGAAGCTCACCCGCAAGCGCGTCGCCAACGGCATCGACAGCAGATTCTCGCTGGCGCGCATCGAGGCGGAGAGCGCGAGCGATCGCGCGCACGTCGAAGCCGCCGACAACGCCGTGCATTCGGCAGGTCTCGTGCTGGCGGCGCTGCTGGGCGCCGGCCCGGATAGGGCGCTGTCCATCGAGCGCCCCGCGTTGCCGGCGATTCCGGCGCTCGCGCTGCCCAGCGACCTGCCGGCCGACCTGCTCGGCCGCCGGCCCGACGTGGTGGCCGCGCGCTGGCGGGTGGAAGCGGCCGGCCACGACATCAAGGCGGCGAAGACCAAATTCCTGCCGAACATCGGCATCAGCTCGCTGGCCGGCTTGCTCGCGCCGTCGTCGTTGAACCTGCTCTCGCTGCAGAACCGCTTCTACACCATTTCCCCGGCACTGAGCCTGCCGATCTTCGAGGGCGGCGCGTTGCGCGCGAACCTTGCCGGCAAGGACGCCGCGCGCGACATCGCGGTCGCGCAATACAACCAGACGCTGGTGCACGCGATCAACCAGGTCGCGGGCCGGGTCGAAGACCTGCAATCGCTGTCGGCGCAGGTGCAGGACGCCAAGGACGCGCGCGCCAGCGCCGAGGACGCCTACACCCTGGCGATGAAGCGCTACCGCGCCGGCGTCGGCAATTATCTCGAAGCATTGAGCGTGAGGCAGGAGCTGATCGCCGCCGAACAGCAACTGGCCAGCCTGCAGACCCGGCGCGTCGGCGCGTGGGCCACGCTCAACGAGGCACTCGGCGGCGGCTTCCAGCCGGCCGCTGACGCGCCGTCGCTGGCCACCGCACCCCAACCGGAATCCGCAACCAAGGCACATCGATGACTTCTCCCATCAATCCAAACCCCGTCACCGAAGACGATGCCGCCGCACATCTGAAGGCGCGGCGCTTGCGCAAGCGCCGCTGGCTGCTGCGCGGCCTGATCGTGCTGGTGGTCGTCGTCGGCATCGGTTGGGCGCTCTACCACTTCCTGGTCGGTCGCTGGTACGAGGGCACCGATGACGCTTACGTCGACGGCAACGTGGTGCAGATCACCCCGCAGGTGCCGGGCACCGTGATCAGCATCGGCGCCGACGACAACGATTACGTGCGGCAAGGCCAGACACTCGTGAAGCTCGATCCGTCCGACGCCGACGTCGCGCTGGCGCAGGCCGAGGCGGCGCTGGCGCAGGCGGTGCGCAAGGTGCGCGGCCTGTACAGCACCGTGCACACGTCCAGGGCCGATGTCGCCGCGCGCGAAGCCGCGGTGCAGCAGGCGCAAGCGGATTACAAGCGTCGCAAGGGATTGGCGGACTCGGGCGCGATCTCGGCCGAGGAACTGGCGCACGCACGCGACGCGCTGACCACCGCGCAGAGCGCGCTGGCGGCGGCGCAGGCGCAACTCGCGACCACCAATGCGCTGGTGTCCGACACCGAAATCTCCACGCACCCGGACGTGAAGGCGGCCGCCGCGGCGGTGCGCGCCGCGTGGTTGAACGACCAGCGCACCACGCTGGTGGCGCCGGTTTCCGGCTACGTCGCCAAACGTACCGTGCAGGTGGGCCAGCGCGTGCAACCCGGTACGCCACTGATGGCGGTCGTGCCACTGCACCAGGTGTGGGTGGACGCGAACTTCAAGGAAACCCAGTTGCAGGACATGCGCATCGGCCAGCCGGTGACGCTGACCTCCGACGTCTACGGCGGCGGCGTGACCTATCACGGTCGCGTGGCCGGACTCGGCATCGGCACGGGCAGCGCGTTCTCGCTGCTGCCGGCGCAGAACGCGTCGGGCAACTGGATCAAGATCGTGCAGCGCCTGCCGGTACGCATCGAGCTCGACGCCAAGGAACTCGACAAGCATCCGTTGCGGATCGGTTTGTCGATGAACGTCTCGGTGAACCTGCGCGACCAGAAGGGTCCCATGCTGGCGCAGAATGCCCCGCAACACCCGGTGTTCAGCACCGACGTGTATGCGCAGGATCGTGCCGAGGCGAACGCGTTGATCGCGAAGATCATCCACGCCAACAGCGGCCCGCTCGGCGACAGCGCGCAGGCCAAGGCCAGCGTGGCACGCCGCGCGCACTGACGCATCCGGCGCTCCCCGCATGCCTTCCACCGCAGCCACCGCGGCAGCCGGCAGTTTCGGCGAATTCCGTCCCGCCAGCCTGCCGCTGGCGACGCTCGGGTTGTCGCTGGCGACGTTCATGCAGGTGCTGGACATCACCATCGCCAATGTCTCGTTGCCGACGATCGCCGGCAACCTCGGCGCGAGCCTGACGCAGTCGACCTGGGTCATCACCTCGTTCGCGGTGTCGAATGCGATCGCGTTGCCGTTGACGGGGTTCCTGTCGCGGCGCTTCGGCGAAGTGAAGCTGTTCGTGTGGGCGACCGCGCTGTTCTCGCTGTGTTCGCTGCTGTGCGGGCTTTCGACCAGCATGGACATGCTGGTGCTGTTCCGGGTCCTGCAGGGTGCAGTCGCGGGGCCGATGTACCCGATCACCCAGAGCCTGCTGGTGTCGATCTATCCCCGCGAGAAACGCGGCATGGCGCTGGCGATCCTCGGCATGGTCACGGTGGTTGCGCCGATCGCCGGCCCGGTGCTGGGCGGCTGGATCACCGAAACCTATTCGTGGGAATGGATCTTCTTCATCAACGTGCCGATCGGGCTGTTCGCGAGCACGGTGGTTGGCGCGCAACTGGGCAAGAAGGTCGAACAGTTGCGCAAGGCCCGCGTCGACTGGGTCGGGCTGGTCACGCTGATCCTCGGCGTCGGTTCGCTGCAGATCGTGCTGGACAAGGGCAACGAGCTCGACTGGTTCCGTTCGGGGATGATCGTGACCCTCGCGATCATTTCGGCGGTTTCGCTGGCCGTGTTCCTGATCTGGGAGTTGACCGACGACGAGCCGATCGTGGACCTGCGCCTGTTCCGGCACCGCAACTTCGCGGCCGGGACGCTGGCCCTGGTACTGGCCTACGCGGCCTTCTTCTCGATCGGCCTGCTGGTGCCGCTGTGGCTGCAGAATACCCTCGGCTATACGTCGATCTGGGCGGGGCTCGCGACCGCGCCGATCGGGATCATCCCGGTCCTGCTGACGTTCTGGGTGGGCAAGTACGCGACGCGATTCGATTTGCGCTGGCTGGCGGCGTTCGCGTTCATCGTGATGGGGGTCACCTGCTTCATGCGCGGGCGCTTCAACGTCGATGTCGACTTCTACCACGTGGCGCTGGCGCAGCTGATCCAGGGGCTCGGGGTCGCGCTGTTCTTCATGCCTATCCTGACCATCCTGCTGTCGGACCTCGAGGGGCCGGAAGTGTCGGAAGGCTCGGGGCTCGCGACCTTCCTGCGCGCGGTGGGCGGCAGCTTTTCGGCATCGATCACCACCTACATCTGGACCCGCGGCGGCGTGGTGAACCACGCCAACCTGGGCGAACACATCAACCTGTACGAGTCGCGGGTCCGTGATGCAATCGCGGCCACCGGCGGGCACCTGCAGACCTACGCCGCCGGCATGAACCGCGTGATCAGCCAGCAGGCGATGCAGATTTCCTTCAATCAACTGTTCGACGCCCTGGGATTCATCTTCCTGGGCCTGGTGGCCGTGGTGTGGCTGGCCAAGCCGCCGTTCATCAAGAAGGGCGGGCCGGCGGCAACCGGAGGAGGGCATTGATTGCCGTTGGTCCGCGAGCACGAGTTTCTTGACGCGGAAGGACGCGGATCAAAGCGGATGGAGACAGCTTTCGATTGCCCATCCCTTTGTCCACGTCGATCCGCTTGCCTGCCATTCGAGCTTGGCCACCCGGCCTGAAAGCAAAGGGAGTTCGTGGCTTCGAACCCTGCCAACGCAAGCCAACCCTTGGGTGAGTTCCGGCCCACCAGCCTGCCGCTGGCGACGATAGGCCTGTCGCTCGGGACCTTCATGCAGGTCCTGGACATGACGATCGCGAACGTTTCGCTGCCCACGATCGCCGGGAACCTGGCCGCCAGCCAGGACCAGTCCACCTGGGTGATCACGTCGTTCACGGTTGCGCAGGCGATCACGCTCCCGATGACGGGTTTCCTTTCGCGCCGGTTCGGCGAGGTGAAGATCTTCGTCGGCGCGGTGCTGCTGTTCTCGCTGTTCTCGCTGGCGTGCGGTTTCGCCACCAGCCTGTCGATGCTGGTGATGTTCCGCGCGATGCAGGGCGCGGTGTGCGGGCCGATGTACCCGATCACCCAGAGCCTCATGGTGTCGATCTACCCGCGCGAGAAGCGCGGCATGGCGATCGCCATCATCAGCATGATCACGGTGGTCGCGCCGATCGTGGGCCCGCTCGCCGGCGGATGGATCACCGATTCCTATTCGTGGCGGTGGATCTTCTTCATCAACGTGCCGATCGGCCTCTTCGCGGGGTTCGTCGTGATGGCGCAGATGGGCCGGCGCGGCGAGCGCCTGGTCAAGGCGCGCATCGACTGGGTGGGGCTGGCGACCCTGATCCTGGGCGTCGGTGCACTGCAGATCATGCTCGACAAGGGCAACAACCTCGACTGGTTCCATTCGACCTTCATCGTGACGCTCGCGATCATCGCGGCGATCTCGCTGAGCATCTGGGTGGTCTGGGAACTGACCGACGAGCAGCCGCTGGTGGACCTGCGCCTGTTCCGGCACCGCAATTTCGCCGCCGGCACGCTCGCGCTGGTGCTGGCGTTCGCGTTGTTCTTCTCGATTTCGCTGCTGCTGCCGTTGTGGCTGCAGAACACGCTCGGGTACACCGCGATGTGGTCCGGCCTCGCCGCCTCGCCCGTCGGCGTGATCCCGGTGCTGTTGACCTACTGGGTCGGCAAGTACGCGGCCAAGTTCGACCTGCGCTGGCTGACGGCGTTTTCCTTCGCGGTGATGGGCCTCGTGTGCTTCCGGTTCGGGAGCTTCAACACCGACGTCGATTTCGCGAGCGTTGCGCTGACCGAACTGATCATGGGCCTCGGGATCGCCTTGTTCTTCATGCCGATCCTGACCATCCTGCTGTCCGACCTCGAAGGGCCGGAAATCGCCGAAGGCTCGGGATCGGCGACCTTCCTGCGCACGGTCGGCGCGAGTTTCGCCGTTTCGATCGTGACCTACCTGTGGTCGCGCGGCGCCGGCGTCAGCCACGCCAACCTCGCCGAACACATCAACCCCTTCAACGACGCGGTGCGACACGGCGTGGCCACCATGGGAGGCGACCTGCAACGCTACGCCGAAGGCGTCAATCGCGTGATCACCCAGCAGGCAACCCAGATCTCCTTCAACCACCTGCTGGACGGAATCGGGGTCGGATTCTTCATCCTCATCGCCGTGGTGTGGCTCGCCAAGCCGCCCTTCGTGCAGCGCGGCGGCGGCCCGCCAAGTGCCGGCCATTGAGAGGGGCCGCCCATCACCTGTCCAAACGCGTGCAGCTGTTGCAAGGCAACCGCGCGGCCGCACTGGCGACGCCAGCCGGGAAACCGGGCCGTTGTGCCGTTCCCGTGCGCGGGCCTGGTGTCCCGAGAATCATTTGTCATTCCGGACGCGCCAACGACGTGGGCGCGATCCGGAATCCAGGTTTCCGGCGTTGGCCGAGCATGGATTCCGGGGTTCCCGAACCGGCAAAGCCGGCACGGGCCCCGGAATGACGATGCAAGGGGTCATGCGGGACCATCGACCCGTTGCTCGCGCGCCACAGGCCATCCGCGCCACCTCGCGCTGGCGCGCAAGCCTGGTCGGCAATGGCGCGAACCTTTCCGTAAGGGGGGCGCAGCCACTTCGGCCATCACGGCACCGGAAGGCGGTCGTTTTGTTGAACGCCAGGGCGTCGCGCCGCTAGGCGGGCTTCTTGCTGCGCAGGCGTTCGACCAACGCCTGCAGGGTGGTTTGCGCCTCGGTTGCGAACCAGCCGTCGAGGAAGGATTCGACGGGGAGCGAGCCGGGATCGTCGAACAGGCGGGCGAGGTCGGCGCGTGCCATGGTGCGGGTCGCGAGCATGGCCTGGCGCGGCAATTGCAGCAGCGGTTCCAGCCATGCGATCGCGCGTGTGGTGACATGGTCGATATCGGTCAGTTCATCGACGAGGCCTCGTGCCAACGCGTCCTCGGAGTCGAGCATCGCGCCGGCCACGAGCAGTCGCTCGGCGCGATACGGACCGACCAGTCGTCGCAGCGCGGCCTGGATGCAATCGGGCACGGTCAATCCGACCTGTACCTCGTTCAGCCCGATCCGGAATTCGCCGCGCGCCATGACACGGTAGTCGCAGAAGATCGCGAGCACCGCGCCGCCGGCGGGGCTGTGGCCGGTGACAGCGGCGACGATCGGAATCGGTGAGCGCGCCAGGGCTGCGCAGACGCCGAAGAAGTCGTTCCAGAATGCGCGCATCGCATCGCGGTCGAGCTGCAGCAGGGCAGGGATGTCGAGTCCGGCCGAGAAGAGCCCCGGTGACCCCGAAAGCACCAGCGCTTCGGCGCCGCCGTTCGGGGCTTGTTCGATCGTGCGCTTCAGCGTTCCGACGAGTTCGGGATCCAGTGCGTTGACCGGCGGCCGTGCCAGGCGCAGTTCGAGGATGCCGTGGTCGTGTTCGATGGGTTCGAGCATGTGTGCTTCCGATCATCCACTGGGGTGTCGGCTTGGGATCATGCACCGGCGCATGGCCGATTGTCTGCCCCTTTCGGGGAAGGGGACCGAGGGCACCGGATCGGGTGTCGGGCGCTTCATCCCCCGCGCACCTGCCGGCGGCAGTTACGCGACCCCTTCCCTTGGAACGGGGAGAACGCACGCATTCTTCCCGACTTGCGAGTCGCGAGGCCCGAGACGCGAAGCCCGGGGTACAGGGCCCGAACTGCAAGGTGCGTCGATCATGGTGGGCGCCGCTGTGCCTCACTTGCGCATGAAGCGGCGGCGTGCCACCGACAGCAGCAGCCGTTGCAGCGGATTGTTGTTGCCGCCCGGCCGCCACGTGTGCACGAGCTTGTTGCGGTAGGCGTCGAAGTGCAGGCCATGGGGTGCCGCATACACCTTGCCCCGGCCGAGCAGGATCTTCAACGCCTGGGTGCCCGCGATGCCGGCGCAGATTTCGCACGCCATGGGGGTGGAAGGCCCGCGATGATTGACGAGGTCCACGGCGGATGGCTCCACCAGGTAAGGCTGGTGGAGCACGGCAGGCGCCAGCCCCACCATGAAGCGCAGCAGCTGCTCGTTCATCGGATGCCCCTCGAGCCGGAAGTACTCCTCGAACGTCGCCTGGCCCGGCAGGAATGCAAGCACCGCAGCGCCCATGCCCAAGGGGGCCGCTGTGATCGCGGGAATGCCGCGCTCGGCGCACATCGCGAATACCTTGGCGCGAATGTCGAGCACGAAGAAGTCCAGCCCATCGATGTACAGGTCCACGCCGGAGAGGAACCGCTCCATGTTGTCGAACGTGACCCCCTCCGGAAACTTGTTGATATCCAGGTCCGGATTGATGTCCCGCGCCATCCGTGACACCACGTCCACCTTGGGCTGGCCGATCGTCGACTGGAACGCACCCGCCTGCCGGTTCAGGTTTTCCGTGCCGAAACGATCGAGGTCGGCCAGGTTGAATGACTCGATACCGAGGCGGGTCAGCGTCATCAGATGGGCGCCACCGACTCCGCCGAGCCCGGCAATCGCCACGCGCTTGGATCGGAGCTTCGGTTGCTCGGCCGAGGTCATCCAGCCGATCGTGCGGCTGAACGCGGTTGCGTAGTCGAATGAAGAGTGCGTGACCGGGGCATCGGACATCATGGGACACCTGCGCTGCGAATGCGGCGTGTAGCTTTCGCCAAGACGGCACCGTAGCACCGGCTCGCGGAGGGACACAACGGGGTTGCGGCCGTGGCTGCGGCTGCACGAGAGGGGAGCGGCGGACGATGCCGCCCTGCCGCGCTTTCCCATCGCGCATAAAAAATGGCGCCGCTTGGGAAAGCGGCGCCATTGATGGTGAAGGCGCTAGCAGTGAACGGTCGCCTTACGCGCGCCGCGCGGCCTCTTTGCGGCGACGCCGGACCATGAAGCCCAGCGCGCCCAGGCCGAGGCCCAGCAGGCCGAGTTCACCCGGTTCGGGAACCGTCACCGGCAGCATCGAGTTTCCGATCACGAAGGCCGTTCCGGAGATCGGATAGTGGCAGATGTCGTTGGGGTCAGGCGAAGGCGAACCGGCCGTGCACCCATCGATCAGCTTGACCAGGAATGACGAATTGATCGAGAAATCGGCCCATCCGCCGAGCCCGTCAGGCACGGTGTTGGTGTCGAAATAGCCCGCCACTGGGCCACCCGTCGCGTCCAGCACGCCGATCCCGTTGGATCCTGCCTGGGGCTCGGCGATCGTGCCAAGTACCGTGGAGTAAAGTTCCCCACCGGCCTGGTCCGGCAGCGTGTAGCCCGTGAACGAGCCCGGATGGCCGGTCATCGTCAGCCACTCCGTACCAATACCGGATGTCGTCGGATCCAGCACGTTGAAGCTCATGGTGTCGTCGACATAGAACTGGATCGTTCCGGCGTTGAACACGATCTGCGTGTTCCCGCCCACCGAGTCGATGCTCTGCACCGTGTACTGGAAGGTGAAGGTCAGATCGCAGCCGGGGCAGAATACGTCCGGATCGGTGCCGTTGATCGAGCCGATTCGTCCGTAGCCGGTAAGTACGTCACCGACGTTCTGAATCGACGCTTCGCGGAAGTTGAGCGCGTCAATGCTCAAATCCGCAGGGCTGTCCGGATCGAACACGACGCCGCCCACATTGACGGGCGTGGCAAATGCCGCTGCGCTGGCACCGAGCGCCAAGGCGCCGACGAGTGCAGCTCCAATCATTTTCTTGTTCAACATGCTTTTCTCCTTCACTTGATTCCGTTCAGTTAGACCGAAGGCATTGGCACGGGAGTGGCCTTGCCCTGTCCGAATAAGGCAAGAAGCATGCCATGGTCACAAGCTATTGTTTACCAACAAGTTTATCTCCTGTTTACCGTCGGATTAATCGTTTTGTGTAAGGTCTGCCGACAGCCCGGACCGGAGGGTCGCCGCGCCACATCGTGCGCTTGCGCCTGCGAAGCCGCACCGCAGCGGGGAGCAGGGTTGTCCGTTCGCACAAGTCCTTGCTTTGCCGTCAGTTTATGTCGCCGGTCTGCCCGGGCGCCGTATTTGTCAAGGATTCCGACACGGAATCGGAATCGGCGTCGGCGAACCCGGGAAAACGCCCAAAACTCGCGAGCGGCCGCCGTCCGCTGCGACCGGCTGGAGGGGAACGTGTATAGCCGAGCCGAAGAAACACGAGACCGGCGCCGGTCTCGGCCAGGTCGCCCAGGGCCGATGCCAGGCGCGAGCGCGACTGCTGGAGCGCCGGCTCGAGCGGTACGAAACCGAGGCTGAGCACCCCTGGCGCGGCGTACGGTTGTACCGAAAGGCCCTCCAGGGTGGCCTGGAGCCACACCCGCTGCAGGGCGCGGCCGCCCGAGAGCACATCGGCCCGGCCGGTGGACGCGACGGCGACGAGGCAGAGCCCGGGCGACAGCCGGATCGGCACCCAGGCGGAGCGCCAGCCCAGCATCGCTGCCGCTCCCAGCCGGTTGAACGTGGCCATGACGCCGGGGCGGCGCATGGCCTGGAACATCGGACGAAGTGGGGGCTCCACGGCCAGCGCTGCCGGAGGCAGGCCTTCCTCGCAGGCCGTGTGCCAGCCGGCGGAAAAGCGGATGCTCGAAAACAGTTCCGCGTGCAGTGTCGGGCTCTTGAACCGCAGTGCCTCGGCTTCCCTGATGAGGCCCTGCGCGGCTTTTCTTGCGCGGGGTGTCTGCGGCCACCAAAGGCGCGCGCCAGGTATCCATCGCGCCTGCGCGTCCAGGCGCGCCCGCGTGTCCGCGGTGATCGGGCCGCGCCAGGGAAAGCGGCGGTCGGTGTGGCGTTGCTCGATGGCGGCAGCCAGCGGCTCGGGGCGATCCCCGGCGTCGCGCCGCCACCGGATGCGCGCGATCCACAGTGGGTCGTCCTGCTGCGGAAAGATTTCGAGATCCGCTCCCCAGCCCCGCGACCGCGCGTGGACGAGCATGTTTTCAAGACACGCGCCGGTGGCCAGGTCGCTCAGCACGTAGCGGGTATCGGACACGTGGCCGCTGCGGTCCGGGTCGATCCGGACGTCCAGAGCATCGCCGGTCCACGCAAACCGCCACGGCTGCGAATTGTCCGCCGAAGGGGCGGCGATGCCCGCCCGGAGAATGCCTGCCCTGGTGTCCTGGTCCACGCCGTTCGCCTCGTCCAGCGCCGCTGCTAAAGGATGCAAGTTTCCGGATCGGGTTGGTGCTGCCGGCGCGTTGCGGGGGCGTCGCCAACGGCCCTACGTTATCGCTTCGCAGGCAGGCTGTCGAAGCGGGCCGCGATTCCGGGTGGCGCCGCATTGCGACAAGAAATTGACGGGACGATCGGTCACGATGGCGCCCGTCGGTACCGCCACGCTCGGGGCGCGGGTGGCGCACGTCGCAAAATTTCGATCAATTTCCAAAAAAGCCTTGGATCGAGCCTCCAATGCGAGTAGTCTCGGCCGCGGTTCGGAAAGCCGCGTCCTCTGGTTGTCGGTATCTCCCCCATGCGAAGGCTGCTGTCTGGCCTGCGGATTTGTGAACGCGTTGGCAGAAATTTTCCAGGATTTCTAGCCCTTTAATACGCACTTCACACAATCAGCTCGCATAAAGTTGCAAACTGTAACAAAGGGGGATATCGCGGCTGGCACGGAAGCTGGTCGTCTTTGAGCGACCGCGGGGGGACGGATATGGCCCACGGTACGCGAGGCCAGGTTGGGTCGCTCAGCCGTGAACATTTCCGACAGCTCGCGCAGCGGGTTACGGCTCATGGTCCCCGAAGGTGACCAGCCGCTGCCACAACCGCGCCGCGAGTTCATTCCACCCACTGCAACGCCCTCGTTCCGCACCCGGCGACGCCCCGTGCGGCTGACCCAGTACTGCAAGAAGCTTGCCACCCACGGTCCGGCTTCCTCGTTCCTGACCGCTGGCTCCCGCCGGGCCCCGCGGCATTCCCCCTCCTTCACTCATCGGTACGACGCGACGGCTGCCCTTCGGCATTCGATCGCGTCGCTCGCCGGTGTGCGATTGGCGGACGCCGCGCACGCGGCCCACTCGAAAAAGCATCCATAGCAGCAAACCGGCGGGCCGTTGCGGGCCTGTGCCGGCAAAAAGGGGATCTCGTCAATGTCGCTGACGGATCGGCGATGCCTCGAAACATGGCGCCGCGGACGGCGCCGAGCACCAACCAAACGGATCGTACGCCATGCCCCAAACAGCCATCGACATCACCGCGACCGAACTTCCCGCAACTCGCAGCAGTGAACCGACATGCTCCTGCGCGAGCAGCCTTGCAGAGGTGGAATCCGCCTGGGGGCTTGTCTACCGACGCTATTCGGAGATGGGATTGATCGATGAAAATCCGTTCCGGATCCACGCCGCTCCGACCGGGGTGGGAGAGCACGCCTGCGTGATCTGGGGCCCGGAGGGGCCGGAAACCGGTTACACGATGACGTTGTTCCGCGACAATTCCATGGGGCTTGCGCTCGACAGCGTCTATCCGCGGGAATTGGAGGGGATGCGGCGAGCGGGTCGCGGGCTGCTCGAGGTGGGCATGCTGGCTGATCGGCGCCGGTGCGCATCGCGCGGCATGAAGGCGCTGTTCAGCATGATGCGCTGGGCCGTGCACTTCGGATTGCAAAACGACTTGACCGATGTCGTGATCGGCGTGCATCCGCACCACGCTCCATTCTACATCCGCTGTTACGGCTTCGAACAGTTCGGTGACGAAACGAGCTATCCGCTGGTGCGCAACCATCCGGTGGTGGGCTTGCGGCTTCGCCTGCGCGAAGGCCTGGCCAAAGACGTGCTGCCCCGCGGCCTCGCCGATGCACGCGACAATCCGGTGCCGTCCAGCGCGTTCGCGAATCGCTTCCGGTTCGAGCCCGCACAGCTTGGCGGCTCGGTCATCGCGAACTATCTGAAGGCTCGCTACGGGATCGAACTGGACGGGGTGTCGGACTGGACCAGGACCGCCGCGGTCGCCGCCGACCGTTCCAGGATCCTCGACAAGCCGCGCCTGTCCCTGCCGGTGCTCGGATTTCCGCGCGCCGCCTGGGCTACCGCTTCCTGAGCCGCGAATCGCGCGGCGCGCGGTCCGCCCACGGTGGCGCCTACATGTCGTTCGCGGTCCAGATGTAGCGCACGGCGTACTCGAGCACTGCCTTGCCATGCGCGGGCACCGGAACCTCGAACTCGAGAAGTTGCGGTGTCTGCTTCGCGGGGTTGACGCTGGAGGACGTGAGTTTCCATTCGCGCCAACGGTCCGGGTGCTCGCGCACCGTGACCGTGCGCGCACTGTCGCCGCCGTTGCTCAGGGTGATCCGGTAGCCCTCGCTCAGGGTGTGCGCCTTGGCATCCACGTCGAACGTGGTGCGCTCCCGGCTGGCGCGCAATTCGAAGCTCTGTCCGAGCTGCACCGAGACGCGCTGGCCTTTGGGGGTATCGGCCACGCCGCCTTCGCCCAGCAGCGCGGGCGCGCCGGCGCCGTCCTTCGTCCATGCGCGCAGCGTGCCGGCCGGCAGTGCCTCGGGCGCGACGAACGACAGGTTGCTCGCGATCGCCCGGTCCTGGTAGTCCTGCGCGCCGTAGTCGTTGGTGTTCGGGCGCGGCGGGAACCCGCGATTCCCGTCGTCCACGAGGTATTCGCGCTGGCAGGAAAGCTCGCGCGGCGCATACAGCGGCGTCAGCGTCACCGTGCCGTTCGGGAGGCTCACGGCACCCGGCAGGGTGAAGCTGCGGTAGTCGCCGAGCGACGCCTGCACGGGCATCGCCTCGGCCGCCATCGGCGCCGGCGCCTTGGCCATGCTGTACATGCGCACGCCCCGATCGCCGAGGTTCGGTTGGCCCGCGACAAGCCTGATCGACGCGCCGTCGTAATCGCGCCCGCTGCGGTTGGCGATGCTCGCTTGCGGGTCGAAATGCATCCGGCAGCTTCCGCCGCCGGCGAGCGTCGCCGTGTAGGCCGCGCGCCAGCCGAGCCCGGAGGTCATGTAGGTGAGGTTGGCGTCGCGCGCACCCGATGATCTCGCGTCCACCTCGAGCAACAGGCTGCTGCCGCCGGCCACCGAGTCCGCGGGCAGCGTCACCGCGGTGTAGCGGTGCACGAAGCGGACCGTGCCATCGTCGCTGCGGATGACGAGGCCAGTGTCCGACGCGCCGACCAGCGTCCCGGTCAATCCACCGCCGGGCGACATCTCACCCGTCTGCACCTCGACGCGGCTGCCGATCGCGGCGTCGAGCGCGCCGTTCGAGCTGGCATTGGCCAGCACCACGCGCTGGCCGAGTACGTCAACGGCCGGACCGCTGCCGAATCCGACGATGACCGCCTCGGGCTCCAGCGCCGCGGGCAAGCCGCCCAGCCGCACCGGGTGGGTTCCGGCGGCGATATCGACGCTGCGGGTTTCGTGCACGAGCGCGTTGCCGGTGTCGAGGGTGCCTTGCGAAGTGCCGGAAAACAACGCGTCGTTGTCGGCGTGATAGATGGTGATGTCGGCCTGGTTCGCAGCGAAGGCGGTGGGGCTGAGCAGGGCGATGATCGCGGCACAAGGCAGCAGGCGTGGCATGCAGCATCTCCGTCGTCGATGGACGCCCGATGATAAATGCAGCCCCGGATCCGCCGGGCCGCCGGCGTTCATCCGCCGGTCACGGTACGCTGCAGCAGTTCCTCGATCTCGCCGCTGTCGCGGGCGCGCAACAGTCGCGGGGCGAGCGAGCGGAGCGCCGCGCGGTCGCAGCGGGAAAGGGCATCCCGCTGCGCCAGGATGCGATCCGGCAGCATGCTGAAATCCGCGAGGCCGATCGCGACCAGCATCGGCGCGAACGTCGGGTCCCCCGCGATCTCGCCGCACAGGCACACCGGCTTGCCGGCACGACGTGCCTGCGCGATCACGTATGCGAGTGTCCGCACCACCGCTGGATGGGAGGGCTGGTAGAGCTTGCCGACCTGATCGTTGTTGCGGTCGGCGGCGAGCAGGTACTGGGTGAGGTCGTTGCTTCCGATGGCGATGAAGTCGCACACCTCCAGCAACGCGCGTACGTTGATCGCCGCGGCCGGTACCTCGACCATCGCTCCGAGTTCGAACTGGTCGGGGATTTCGTGGCCCGCGGTGCGCAGGTCGCGCGCGCATCCGTCGATCAGGTGCCGGACTTCGACGAGCTCGGCGGCATCGGTGACCATCGGCACCAGGATGCGGATCGGTCCGTAGCAGCTCGCCCGCAGGATCGCCCGCAACTGGGTCAGGAAGACATCGATCTGGCGCAGCGACAAGCGGATGCCGCGGACGCCGAGCGCGGGATTGGGTTCGGCCGCCGCCGCGAGACCCGCGGCATCCGCCTTGTCGGCGCCGAGGTCGAGCGTGCGGATCGTCACCGGCAGGCCGCCCGAGCCGAACAGGAGGTCGCGGTACACGGCGAACTGCTCGTCCTCGCCTGGCAGTCCGGGCTTGGCCAGGAACAGGAATTCGGTGCGGTACAGGCCGATCCCCGCGACGCCGAGGCCGCGCGCACGCTCGATGTCTTCGGGACGCTCGGCATTGGCGAAGATCCTCAGCTTGACGCCATCGCAGGTGCGGGTCGGCACGCCGGCGAGCCGGGCCAGGCGCTGGCCTTCGCGCAGGCTCTCGCGCTGCCAGTTGCGGTAGGCGGCCAGGTCCTGTGCTGCCGGATGCACGACGACTTCCCCGCGTGTCCCGTCGACCAGCGCGAGATCGCCGTCGCGCAGGTCCTGGAGCACGCCTTCGACATTGACCAGCATCGGCAGATGCAGGCTGCGGGCGAGGATCGCGCTGTGCGAATAGGGACTGCCGGAGCCCGCCACCACCCCGAGAATGCCGTGGCTCGCCATGTGCGCGAGTTCGCCCGGCGCGATGCTGTCGGTGACGAGGATCTCGCCGACCCGGGTGGCGAGTTTCTTCTCCTCGCTGCTGGCCTGGCGGGCCAGCGCGCTCTGCACGCGCGCGATCACGTGGTCGACATCCTCGCCGCGGCTGCGCAGGTACGGATCGTCCATGCTGTCGAACACCGAAACCAGCCGATCGCGCTGCGCCTTGAGCGCCGCGGCCGCGCGAAAGCGGCCCTTGCGGATCATGCCGCGCAGGCCTTCGATCAGGTCCGGATCCTGGAGCAGTTGCGTGTGGGCATCGATGAATTCGCCGACTTCCCGGGCCAGCGCGCCGTGCAGCTTGCGGCGCAACTCGGCCATGTCCTCGCGCGCGGTGCCGAAGGCGCGCTCGAGGCGCGCGACTTCCTGCTCGACCTCGGCCTCGGGAATCGGGGTGTTGTCGATGCTGAAACGCGCCGGTTGCTCGAGGCGCACCCGCCCCAGCGCCATGCCCGGCGCGGCGACGTTGCCGGCGAAGGTGCGCCTCATGCGCCCTCGTCGAACTTGCGGTCGAACAACGCGGCAACCGCTTCCAGCGCGGCGTCCTCGTCCGGTCCCTCGGCGCGCAGCGTCAGTGGCGTGCCGATGCCGGCGGCCAGCATCATCACCCCCATGATGCTCTTGGCATTGACCTCGCGGCCCCCGCCGACCAGCCAGACCGTCGACTTGAACCCCTGCACCAACTGCACCAGCTTCGCCGACGCGCGGGCGTGCAGGCCCAGCTTGTTGCTGACCACGATTTCCCTTTCGACCATTCGAGCGTTCCGCAACGGCGACATTCCGCTACGTTACCAAAAGTCGGGACTCGGAACGCGGGACCCGCGAGGAACCGGGAGCCGGCTTGCACGTGCATTGCCCGCCATTCCGGCGAATGCCGGAAGCCGTTTTTCACGAGAAGGAGCAACATCGAAATGGATCCCGGGTTCCGCGCTGCGCGCGCCCCCGGGAAGACGGCAGGGTTCTATGCCGTTCCGAGTCCCGAGTTCCGAGTCCCGTCAGAGCTTGTCGATCCGGATTCCGCTGCGGCCGCCGCTGGCGGCGACTTCGGCGAGTTCGTCGAGCGGCTTGTCGGGGTAGTTGAGCACCCGCAGCAGCATCGGGAGGTTGAGGCCCGACACGCAGCGCGCCCGTACGCCGAGGTCCGAAAGCTTGTTGGCGATGTTGCACGGCGTCGAGCCGTACAGGTCCGACAGCACCAGCACGCCGCCGCCATGGTCGAGCGCGCGGGCGGCACGGGCCGCCGATGCCTGCACGGTGGCGGCATCGTCGCTGGCCGCGATTTCCAGGGCGTCGAGCTGGCACGGCAGGCGTGGCAGCACGTGCTGGGCGGCCGTGATCAGCGCCCGGCCGATCGCCTCGTGCGTCAGAAGCAGGATGCCCGCGGAGGGCTCGGGTTCCAGGTGGCGGAGTGCGCTGGCCGTGGTCATGGCTCGGAGGGGAAATGGGTAGCGGGAGGCTGCAAGATTCGATCCGACCGTGTGTAGGGCCCGTGGAGGCCCCGCAGCTTATTCCAGTTCACGGTGGAAAGTGAGTACCTGCTCGCGGCTTGCGCGATAGTGTTCGGCCAGCCGTTCGGCGAGATACACGGAACGATGCCGGCCACCGGTGCAGCCTATGGCGACAGTCAAATAACCCTTGTCTTCGCTTTCGAATCGCTGCAGCCAGGCATCCAGGAACCGCTGCACGTCGGCCAGGTATTCTACTACGATCTGCTGGCCGTCCAGGAACTCGCGGACGGGCTGGTCCCGCCCCGAAAACGGGCGAAGCCGCGGGTCCCAGTGGGGATTGGGCAGGCAACGCGCGTCGAAGACGAAATCGCAGTCGGGCGGCAGTCCGCGGCCGTAGGCGAACGATTCGAACATCAGGGTCAGGCCCGGGGTCGCCGCGCCATATTCGGTGGCGATCCGGCGGCGGAGCTGGTGGACATTGGTTTCGCTGGTGTCGATCGAGCGGTTGGCGATGGCGAGCAACGGCCGCAGGCGCCGGCGCTCCTCGGCCAGGGCGTCCCGGAGCGAGAGTCCGTTGTCCGAAAGCGGGTGCCGGCGGCGGGTGTACGCGTAGCGCTTCAGCAACACCGTGTCGCTGGATTCGAGGAACACCAGTTCGGCTTCGGCCCCCGCTTCGGCGAGGCGCGACAGCGCTTCCGGCATGCGTTCCAGGTCGCCCTGGCTGCGCACGTCCACGCCCACCGCGATTCCGGACAGCTCGCCGCGACCGCCGTCGGTCAGCGCCCGGTACAGCGACGGGAGCAGGCCGGTCGGCAGGTTGTCGACGCAATAGAAGCCGAGGTCCTCGAAGGCGCGCAACGCCACGGTCTTGCCGGCGCCGGACAGGCCGGTCAGGACCACCATCGGGATGGGCGGGCGGGCTGCGGAAGGGTCGGTCTCGGGCATTTCGGTCAACCGGTTTGGCGCTGCAGGCGCGCGGCCTGGCGGTCCATGAAGGTCCGGGCCTGGTCGATGCCCTGCGATTTCAGCATGTGGCTGCGCACGGCGGCTTCCACCAGCACCGCGAGGTTGCGGCCGGGCGCGACCGGAATCGTGATCTGTGGGATCTTGACGTCCATGACCTCGAAAACCCCCACGTCGCCCGTCAAGCGGACCATCGCATCCTCCGGCTCGCTGCCGGCGGGGCGCAGGTGCACGATCAGGCGCAGGTACTTGGAGCGCTTGACCGCGGTGTGGCCGAACATTTCACGGACGTTGAGGACGCCCAGGCCGCGCACTTCCAGGAGGTCGCGCAGGATCTCGGGGCAGGAGCCGTCGATCACGTCGGGCGCGATCATCGAGAACTCGGGCGCATCGTCCGCGACCAGCCGGTGGCCGCGCGTGATCAGTTCCAGCGCGAGCTCGCTCTTGCCGCTGCCCGGCGTGCCGGTGATCAGCACGCCGATCGAATGCACTTCCATGAACACGCCGTGCAAGGTGATCTGCGGCGCCAGCGAACGCGCCAGCTTGTACTGCAGGAACGTGAGCACGTCGTGGCCGCGGCGGGCACTGACCCACAGCGGCGTCCCGGTTTCATCGGCGGCATCGCGCAGGTCCGCCGGCACCGCCTGGTCCTTGGTGACGATCAGGGCGACCGGCTGCTGGGCGAAGATCTTCTGGACCGTTTCCCAGCGCTGGCGGGAATCCAGCCCGTCCAGGTAGTTCAGTTCCTCGCTGCCGACGATCTGCAGCTTGTTGGGGTAGATGATGTTGAGGTAGCCGATTTCCGAGGGGCGCCGCTGGCCATCGCCGCCGGACTGCAGCGCGCGCTCGGCGCCACCGCGGCCCGCCACCCAGCGGAGGGCCATGCGTTCCTTGATGTCTTCGAAGAGATCGCGCGCGCTGAGCCGGTTCACTGCATTCCCCACCCGTCGCGGCGACGGGTGGCCGACATTCTGCCAGAGTTCTTTATGCGATCGTCCGTGATCGCGGCGTCGGCAGATGCCCGTGCAGCATTGACCTTCCCCAACCCGCGGACACCAGAACGGCCATCCATGGCCTGACTTTTCACAAAAGCCGCTCCGCAAGAGGTCTTCCGGAACGCGTAGGCTGGATCAAGCCGCGGTAGCGGCGGATCCGGCGGCTCCGCGCCTTGACCCGGAAACGTTACGCCAGGTCGCGGATGTCGTCGCGGCCATGCGTTCGCAGCTTGTCCTTGTACTTGCGCGCCTGCGCGTCGAGCTTGTCGAACAGGGCGTCGATCGCGGCATACATGTCGCCGTCGACGGCGTTGGCGTGGAGCACCGCCCCGGACGCGGTCAGCGTGCCTTCGGCGCGATGCGCCTGACGGCCCTTCTCCACTTCCAGCACCACGTTCAGCGAAGTCAGGTGATCGAATCGTCGCGCGAGCCGCTCGCGGCGGGCATCGACGTAGTCGCGCAATGCCGGGGTGATTTCGATCTGGTGGCCACTGACCTGGACTTGCATGGCGTGCTCCTTTGCATTCACGTGGTGGCGGAACCCCGGGCTCTCCCGGGCCCGCGCACGGGGCGCGGGTAGTGATGGATCTTCTGGCTGTCCTCCTTGGATCGTGGCGGGTAGGGGAAAGTTGCATCCAGCATGGCGGATGCGCTGTGAACCTTTCGTTTGGCGCGCGTGTGGATGACGCGGCCGGTGCGCCGCGTTGCAGGGACGCTATTGCGCGCGGAGCCGTTCGCCGGAACTCGGAATGCGCATCTGCTCGCGGTACTTGGCCACGGTGCGGCGCGCGACCCGGATGCCGCGCTGGTTCAGCTCGGCGGTCAGGGTCTGGTCCGACAACGGCTTGCGCGAATCCTCTTCATCGACGAGCTTGCGGATCATCGCCTGGATCGCGGTGGCCGATGCGCTGCCGCCGTCCTCGGTGGCGACGCTGGACGAAAAGAAATGCTTGAACTCGAAGGTGCCGCGCGGCGTGTGCAGGTACTTGCGGGTGGTGACGCGCGAGATCGTGGATTCGTGCATGCCGAGTTCCTCGGCCAGTTCGCGCATCACCAGCGGCTTCATCGCCTCGGGGCCGAAGTCGAGGAATGCGCTCTGGGTGCGCACGATCGCGGAAGCGACCTTGAACAGCGTGTCGGCGCGCGCCTCGAGGCTCTTGATCAGCCAGCGCGCTTCCTGCAGTTGCCCGCGCATCCAGGTCGCATCGCTGCGTTGCGCGCGGGCGATGAGGCTGCAGTAGTGCTGGTTGATCGCGAGCCGGGGCTGGCAATCGGGTGACAGTGACACCCGCCAGCGTCCACCGGCCTTGACCGCGTATGCGTCGGGCGCGACGTACTCGGCGGGCGTCGGATCGAACGCCGAACCGGGGCGCGGATTGAGCGCGCGAATCAGGGTGGCGGCACCGATGACCTCTTCCTCGGATGCGTTGAGCCGGCGCGCCAGCTTGGCGAAGTCGCGGCGGGCAAGGAGTTCCAGTTCGTTGGCGACGATTTCGCGCGCGAGCGCGCGTCCTTCGGTGGCCGGGTCCAATTGTTCCAGTTGCGCGGCCAGGCAGTCGCCGAGGTCGAGGCTCGCCACGCCGGTCGGGTCGAAGCGCTGCACGTGGAGACGCATCGCCTCGACTTCGTCCTTGTCGGCGGCCGGCTGCAAGGCGTGCAGGGCCGCCAGCACCGGTTCGATGCCTTCGCGGAGATAACCGTCCTCGTCGAGCGCGTCGATGATGGCGGTGGCGATGACCTGCTCGCGCGCCGAAAAGCCGCTCAGGTTGGCTTGCCACAGCAGGTGCTCGGACAAGCCCTCGGGTGCAGCATCCTGTTGTTCGGGCGAGTCGTCGTCGTCGAACCCGCGGCCGCCCGGGGTCCAGTCGGAGGCTTGCGGCGAATGCTCGTCCCAGTAATCGACGTCCTCTCCACCTTCGCTGGTGGAAGCCTCGCCCTCGGAGCCGCTCTCGGCGGGCGCGGCGTCGGCGGACTCGCCGGCTTCGCCGTCCGGCGCGCCGTCCATTCCGTCAAGTTCGATGAGCGGGTTGGCTTCCGCGAGTTCGCGCAATTCGGCCTGCAGCTCGAGCTGCGACAACTGCAACAGCCTGATCGCCTGCTGCAGTTGCGGCGTCAGCGACAGCGTCTGCGATTGGCGAAGCTGGAGACCGGGTTTCATGGCGGCGTTCGTGGGGGCCGCCGGAATCGTATACCGTGGCAGGCCGCAAGGGTAGTGCTAGGGCACGTTTTATGCATTATTTCTGCGATCGTCCGTGATCGCGGTCTCGTTGGAGGTCCCTGCAACCGTTTGTTTTGCGATCATCCGTGATCGCGGCCTCGATCAAGATCGCCGCAACCGGAACGCGCCACTGTCGGTGGAGACCAGAACAGCCATCCTTGGCCTGACTTTTCACAACAGCCGCTTCCTACGGGGCGGATCACAACAGCCGCTTCGTACGAGGCGGACTTGTGCCGCGCTTCAAAGCTGGTTCGCGACAATGGTCACATCCTGAATTCGTGCCCCAGGTAGACCTCGCGCACCTGCTTGTGGGCGAGGATTTCGGCAGGCGTGCCGCGCGCGAGCACCTTGCCTTCGTTGAGGATGTAGGCGTGTTCGCAGATGCCGAGCGCTTCGCGGACGTTGTGGTCGGTGATCAGCACGCCGATGCCGCGATCGCGCAGGTGCCGCACGATGCGCTGGATTTCGCCCACCGAGATGGGGTCGACGCCCGCGAACGGTTCATCGAGCAGCATGAAGCGCGGATTGGCCGCGAGCGCGCGCGCGATTTCGACGCGCCGCCGTTCGCCGCCGGACAGGCTGATGCCCTTCTGGCCGGCGATGTGGCTGATCTTCAATTCGTCCAGCAGCGCTTCCAGTTCGCCGCGACGCTGCGCCGCCGGCAGGTCCGCGCGCAGCTCGAGCACCGCCAGCACGTTGTCGGCGACCGACAATCGGCGAAACACCGACGCCTCCTGCGGCAGGTAGCCCAGCCCCAGGCGCGCGCGCTGGTGCATCGGCAGCCCGGTGATGTCCTCGCCGTCGAGGGTGATGCGCCCGCCATCGGGTTCGATCAGCCCGACCACCATGTAGAAGCAGGTGGTCTTGCCGGCGCCGTTCGGGCCGAGCAGGCCGACGACTTCGCCCTGCCTGATCTCGAACCCGAAGTCCTGGACCACCTGCCGGGAGCGAAAGCTTTTTTGCAGCCCCTGCGCGGTCAGCATGGATCAGTGGGTTCCGGCGGACGAGGCTGAAGGCGGCACAACCATCGTGGACGAAGGCTGTGGCGCGATGGACGTGCCGGCGGGCGCGGGCGCCGCGGCTGTACTCGAGGTCGCGGCCGGGGCAGCCGTACCGGATGATGCCGGCTTGCCCGCTGCCGGCGCCGGTTTGCGCGGCTGCAGCGTGATGTGCACCCGGCTCCCTGCCGCGGCGTTGCCTTCGATCGCGCCGGTATCGGTGTCATAGGTGAGCCTGGCGCCGTGGAAAGTGCCACGGCCTTCCTGCGTCACGGTCGCGTCGCCGATCAGGATCACCTTGTTTTCGGAGACCTTGTAGTCGATGGTGCCGGCCTGGCCGTGGACCAGCATTCCGCTGTCCTGGGTCTGGCGAAAGTGCGCCGGGTTTCCGGTCAGCACCACGCGTTGCCATTGGCTGGAGTCATTGGGGTCGCTGTAGCCGGTGGCGCGGTCGCCGTCGGCATGGAACGTGCCCTGGTCCATCGTCACGTTGCCGCTCACCACCAGCTTGCCGTTCTGCTGGCTGCCGACCAGGCGCACGGCGTTCAAGTTGAGCGGCTGGTCCTTGTCCGACTGCTTCGCGTGTGCAGCGCCAGTCGCGCCGAGCGCCGCGGCGAGCAGGATCACCCAATCAATGCGCGTGCGAGCGTGGCGAAAGCGTGGCATGGACATCGGAGAGCAACTCCAGGCGGCGGGTATCGAAGTCGGCCTTCATTCCGACGCCGCGCAGTATAGAGCCCGGCTCCTGAATTACGCTGGGCGCGGCGCTGGCCATGCGCTTTTCGTCGGTCCAGACGGTCGCGTCGGCGGTGTGGATCTCCGCCCTTGGAACCTTCGGCGTGGGCGGCCGGTGCAGGTCCACCTTGCCGATCAGCTTCACGAGATCATTGTCCGAACTGATCCACGCGTATTGCGAAGTGCCGTACCAGTCCGAGCCATCGCTCGCGACGAAGAAGTATTCGGGCGCGTTGATGTAGAGCGAATCGTTGCCCTCGCGACGCGCGAGGTGCGGCGCGGTCATGGTGAACGACAGCTTGCCGTCGTCGCCGAAGACGCGCAGGGTGAACTGGTCGAGTTCGTAGCTGGAGCGGGGCGGCCCCACGATCGCGACCGGCTTCGGCGGCGGCCGCAGCCACCAGACCAGGAGCTGCGTGACCGCGGCGGCGATCGCCAGCGCGACCAGCCACGCGAGCGTGCGGCGATCCTTCATGCCCCGGCTTGCGCCTGCGCCCGGGCCGCGAGGATCAGGTCGCACACGTCGCGGGCCGCGCCCCTGCCGCCTTCGGCGCGGGTCCGCCAGTGCGCTTCGCGGGCGACTTCCGGGCGCGCGTCGGCGACGGCCACCGCCAGTCCGCAGGCACGCATCGGCGGCAGGTCCGAAACGTCGTCGCCGACGAAAGCCGCACAGTCCCAGGCGACGTCCAGCGCGACGAGGATTTCCTTCAGGCAGGCGAGCTTGTCGGCCTTGCCCTGGTAGACGTGGTCGATCCCCAGTTCGTCCGCACGCAGGTCCACGGCGCGGCTGATCCGGGTGCTGATGATCGCGACTTCGATGCCATGCTCGCGCAGCCGCTTGATGCCGAGGCCGTCGTGCACGTGGAAGGCCTTGAGCTCGCGCCCGTCCTCGGCCAGCAACAGCCGCCCGTCGGTGAGCGTGCCGTCCACGTCGAATGCGACCAGCTTGATATTGGCCGCGCGCGCGAGAACGGCTTGGGGTGTGTCAGTGGCACCAGGCATGGAGGATCGATCACTGTGGAGCGGGGCGGTCGAGTGCAGCGCGAAGCATAACAAGCCTCGCCATTCCGGACGCGCGCAGCGGCGGTCCGGAATCCGTTTTCGGTTCTGCAAGGAGCAAGAAGATCAAAATGGATTCCGGTTCGATCGCCGATGAAGCCGGCGATCGAACCGGAATGACGACAGAATCTACCCTGTCCCTGGTCCCGTTGCTCAAACCACCCGCGCGTGCAACAGGTCGTGGATGTTCAGCGCCCCGATGACGTGCCGCTCCGCGTCCACCACCAGCAAGGCGTGGATCTTGTGGGTCTCCATCAACTGCGCCGCTTCGGCGGCCAGCTTGTCGGCGGTGATGACCTTGGGACGGCGGCTCATGGCCTGGCTGACCGGCGCCGTGCGCAGGTCCACGCCGTGGTCGTCCAGGGTGCGGCGCAAGTCACCGTCGGTGAACACGCCCTGCAGGACTTCGTCGCCGTCGACCACAGCGGTCATGCCGAGACCCTTGCGCGACATCTCCATCAGCGCCGCGGTCATCGTGGCATCGACAGGCACGCTCGGGATCGCGTCGCCCGTGTGCATCACGTCGGCGATCTTGAGCAGGCGGCGGCCCAGGGCGCCGGCCGGGTGCGAATGGGCGAAGTCGTCGGCCGTGAAGCCGCGTGCCTCGAGCAACGCGATCGCGAGCGCGTCGCCCAGCACCAGCGCGGCGGTGGTGCTGGCCGTGGGCGCCAGTCCCAGCGGACAGGCCTCGTTGGAAACGCTGGCGTCGAGGTGGGCGTCGGCGTCGCGCGCGAGCCGCGAGCGCGCATTCCCGGTCATCGCGATCAGCGGATTGCCCTGACGCTTGAGGAACGGCAGGATCGTGAGGACTTCCTCGGTTTCGCCGGAATTCGAAAGCAGCAGGACCACGTCGTTCGCGGTGATCATGCCGATGTCGCCGTGGCTGGCCTCGCCCGGATGCACGAAGAATGACGGGGTCCCGGTGGACGCGAGGGTTGCGGCGATCTTGCGCGCGATGTGGCCGGACTTGCCCATCCCGGACACGACCACGCGTCCCTGGCAGGCGAGGATCAGCCGGCAGGCCTTGCTGAAGTCTCCGTCGATGCGCTGCTCGAGGTCGCCAATGGCGCCGGACTCGATCCGGATCACCTTGCGCGCGCTCATGACCAGTGCGGTACGGTCGCGCGAGGGGACAACGTCCGTGGAAGATTCGGCAGTTCGCGCGTTCACGCGGGAGTACTCCTGTACCTGCATGGATTGCATTCGGGCGTCGCGATTTCCGCTACCATCGCGGGCTGTCATTGTATAGGCGATGGACGGGCTTCCCGCGTCTCCGCTGTTTTCGGCGCCGGCCGCCCGTTCGAGTGGGATTCATGCAGTCCAGTCAATTGAAGTCCCTGCTGGAAACGGCTTTCCCCGGCGCCCGCGTCGAGGTGGCAAGCCCGGACGACGTCCATTTCCAGTCGATCATCGTATCGGACGCGTTCTCCGGCAAGGCCACCCTCGCCCGGCACCGGATGGTGTACGCGGCGCTCGGCGAGCGCATGGGCGGGGAGGTGCACGCGCTGTCGCTGCGCACCCTGACGCCCGACGAAGCGGCACAAAGCGGGAATCGCTGATGGCCAGCATCGTGATTTCCGGCGGCAAGCCGCTCAACGGCGACGTGTGGATTTCCGGCGCGAAGAACGCGGTGCTGCCGATCCTCGCGGCCTGCCTGCTGGCCGACGAGCCGGTGACCGTGGGCAACGTGCCGCACCTCCACGACGTCACCACCACGATGGAACTGCTGGGCCAGATGGGCGCCGAGCTGGTGGTCGACGAGCACATGCGGATCCGCGTCGATCCGCGCCCCACCCACCGGTTCTTCGCACCCTACGAACTGGTCAAGACCATGCGCGCGTCGATCGTGGTGCTGGGCCCGCTGATCGCGAAATACGGGCAGGCCGAGGTCTCGCTGCCCGGCGGTTGCGCGATCGGTTCGCGGCCGGTCGACCAGCACATCAAGGGCCTGCGCACCCTCGGCGCCGACATCAGCGTCGAGAACGGCTACATCAGGGCGCGCGCGAAGCGCCTGAAGGGCGCGCGCGTGGCCATGGACATGGTCACCGTCACCGGTACCGAAAACATCATGATGGCCGCGGTGCTGGCCGAGGGCACCACCGTGATCGAGAATGCCGCCGAGGAGCCGGAAGTCTGCGACCTGGCCGAGTGCCTCAACTGCATGGGTGCGCAGATCAGCGGCATCGGCACCACGCGACTAGTGATCGATGGCGTCGAACGGCTGCACGGCACCGATTACAACGTGTTGCCGGATCGCATCGAGACCGGCACCTTCCTCGTCGCCGGCGCGATCACCGGCGGCCGCGTGCGTGCGAAGCACACCCGTCCCGATGTCTTGAAGTCGGTATTGTCGAAGCTGGAAGATGCCGGCGCACACATCAACACGGAGGACGATGCGATCGAGATCGACATGCGCGGCAACCGTCCGCGCGCAGTCGATGTCAGCACCGCGCCGTATCCGGCGTTCCCGACCGACATGCAGGCGCAGTTCACGGCGCTGAACTGCGTCGCGGAAGGCACCGGCGTGATCACCGAGAACGTCTTCGAGAACCGCTTCATGCACGTGCAGGAACTGCACCGCCTCGGCGCGGACATCAAGCTGGAGGGCAATACGGCGGTGGTGCGCGGCGTGCCGAAGATGTCCGGCGCGCAACTGATGGCGACCGACCTGCGCGCGTCGGCGTCGCTGGTGCTGGCGGGGCTGGTGGCCGAAGGCGAAACCGTGGTCGATCGCATCTACCACATCGACCGCGGCTACGAGAATATCGAAGAAAAACTCGGCGGCCTCGGAGCCCAGATCCGGCGGCTGCCGACCTGACGCGAATTCCCCCTTGGGGAACGTGTGGCGCAAAGCGGCGGGTGAGGGGTCCCCGCACGGGCCTCGACGGCACGCCATTTCGATTCCGGGCGCCTCCGGGCGCGCGAGCTGCGCCGGCATGTGCCACGCGCATGCCGCCTGCAAAGCGATCGATATCCGGTCAAGGCGTCGTCCAGCTCTCGAGTTCGAGCGAGAAGCCGCTCTTGCCGGTCTGGTCGATCCTCACGGGAACCGGCAGCCTGGCGGGGGCGAACCACGCCTCGAAACCTTCGCCGCCGTCGCCGCGGCTGACCCGTGTCGCATCGAACGTGCCCGCCGGCACCGTAACGGCCTGCTCGCCGCTCGCCTTGTAATGCTGCATCTCGACGCGGTCGCGCACGGCGACCGGCAGCGTGAATGCCGTTTTGCCGGCAGCCAGCCCGGCCGCCAGCGCCAGTGGAAGGGTGTGGCGCTCGACCACCCCCGGCTGCGTGGCGAACGAATGCGTCCCGTGGTCATCGACTTCGATGACGTGGCGGCTCCAGTCGCAATGCACGCTGCGGTGCTGCTGTTTCAACGCGGTGCTCAGCGTGTATTCGTAGCTCTCGCACTGGGGCCGGTCACCCACCCAGCGGAACACCGAGGTTTCGCGGGTGCCCGCGCCGAGCAGCGACGCCAGTCCCGCCGTGCCCTTGCTGACGGTCGTGAATGTCCATTGATCGCCGCTGCCCTGGCTGAGCGTCAACGTCGCCGTGCCGATCGGGGATCCGTCCCGGAGCAACCGGTACTGGGCCGTGAAAGCCGGTACCGGCGGCGCAGCGGCGGCGACCGCCTGGGCGCCGGTCAGCAAGGCGGCGGCTGTCGCCCAGGCGGCAAATCGGAAGATCTTCATGGATGTCGTGCGCGGGGAACCGTTGCGGCGCAGCTTGCCGCGGCCCGGCTGAATCCAGCCTCACGCGCTGGCCAGGCGCCCGTCTTCGTCGAGCCGGAGCGGCGCCGCGATGGGCGAACCCTCGAACCACACACGCCCTCCGGACTCATGCACGCGCCCGCACGCGATCGCCTCGACGCAAGCGACCAGCAACAAGTGCTCGCGGGGCAGCAAGCGTGCCGCGAGCGAATCCTCGGTGTCGCCGGTACGGACTTCGATGCGTGCCTGCGCGATCGCCGGCCCGCCATCGAGGTCGGCGGTCACGAAATGCACGCTGGCGCCGTGCTCCGTGTCGCCCGCTGCGAGCGCGCGGCGATGGGTGTGCAGGCCTCGGTACTTCGGCAGCAACGAAGGATGGATGTTGATGATGCGACCGGTCCATTCGGCCGCGACGGCCGCATCGATGATGCGCATGTAACCGGCCAGCACGACCAGTTCGGCACCACTCGCGGCGACCTGCGCGAACAGCGCGCGGTCGAACGCCGGCCGGTCCGGAAAGCCCTTGGGATCGAGCGCGATCGTCCGGATGCCGTGCGCCCGTGCATTTTCCAGTGCCGGCGCGCCGGCCTTGTCCCCCGCGACCAGCACGATGTCGATCGGCAGCCTGCCGGAGGTGCGTGCTTCGAGGAGCGCGGCGAGATTGCTGCCGCGGCCGGAGGCGAGGACGGCGATGGGCAGGGGCCGGGGACCAGGGACCGGTGAGCGGGTGTCGCCGCTCATGTGATGTTTACGCGCGTGTCGCCACGCGCGACGACCACTTCGCCGATCACTTGCGAAGCGAGTCCGTGCCCGGCCAGCATCGCGGCCGCCGCGTGGGCGGCATCGCGCTGCAGGATCAGCGTGAAGCCTATTCCGCAGTTGAAGGTGCGCCACATCTCATGGCGCGGCACCTTGCCTTCGCGCTGCAGCCAGTCGAACACGGCCGGCATTTTCCAGGTGGTCGAATCGATCGCGAGACCGAGTCCTTCGGGCACCACGCGGATGATGTTCTCGGTGAGGCCGCCGCCGGTGACGTGGGCCATGCCGTGGATCTGCGGGGCCCGGGACTCGGGAGCCGGGGCTCGCAAGAGCTCCAGGACCGGTTTGACGTAGATGGTGGTCGGCGCCATCAGCGCATCGGCGAGCATCACGCCCCCGATGTCGAGATCGAAAGGCGAACCCGCGCGTTCGACGATCCTGCGGATCAGCGAATAGCCGTTCGAATGCGGGCCGCTGGAAGCGACGCCGAGGATCACGTCGCCGGCGTCGATGGCGCTGCCGTCCACCAGCGCGGACTTTTCCACCCCCGCCACGCAGAATCCGGCGAGATCGTATTCACCGGGCGGATACATGTCCGGCATCTCGGCGGTCTCGCCACCCACCAGCGCACAGCCGGCGAGTTCGCAACCGCGCGCGATGCCGCCGACCACCGCGACCGTCGTGTCCACGTCGAGCTTGCCGGTCGCGAAGTAGTCGAGGAAGAACAAGGGCTCGGCGCCCTGCACCAGCACGTCGTTGACGCACATCCCCACGAGGTCGATGCCGATGGTGTCGTGGCGATTCAGTTGTTGCGCGAGCTTCAGCTTGGTGCCGACGCCGTCGGTGCCCGAGACCAGCACCGGTTCGCGGTACTTCTTCGAGAGGTCGAACAACGCGCCGAAGCCGCCGAGGCCGCCCATCACCTCGGGGCGGGACGTCCTCGCGACCAGCGGCTTGATGCGTTCGACCACGGCGTTGCCGGCGTCGATGTCCACGCCGGCGGCGCGGTAGGAGAGGGCGTCGTTGCTGGAAGTCACGATGGCATCGGCGGCGAGCGCCGCGAAGTGCGGGACCGGCAATGATAGACGCTGGCGTCGCGATTGGGCAGACTGGCGGCCAGGAGCCTGGGCGGCAGAAGCCGCCCGGGCCGCAAATCCCGCTGCGCGGTCCGTATTTCCGCCGAGCCTTGACCCATAGAACCCCTATGGGCCGGCGAATCGTCGAAAATCTGTCCTTGCGCAGCGAACTTTTCGCCTCGGGCGTTTTTACCGCCCGGGCTCCTGATCGGAGAGAGCCTGGCCATGACGCGAATCCTGTTTTCCCTGCTGCTGGTCTTCGGCGTGGCCGCCGCTGCGCCGGCCCAGACCACCGCCGATGCCGCGGTGCCATCCGCCGTTCCCGCGAATCCCTACTCGACGACGGTGCCGGTCGCGGGCACCAGCGATGCCCAGCGCGATGCCGCGATCTCGGCGGCGCTGGCCGGCGTCCTGCAACAGGTCTCGCCGGGCTTCGTCGCGCCACCCGACGTGCTCGCCCAGGCCTCCGGCTACGTGCGTGCCTATCACTACCGCCGTGCGGCTTCCGGCGGGCTGGAACTGCAGGTGGATTTCGACCCCGGGGCGGTCGGAAGAATGGTCGCCCAGGCGCAGAACGCCGCGGGCGGCGCGCTGGCCGGGCAGCCGGGGGTGTCGGGTTCGGCCGGTGCCGTTGCCGTGGCCCAGGCCGGCAGCGGAACCCTCTGGGTGGAGGGCATCGAAAACGACCACGCGCTCGCGACGCTGCTCTCCACGCTGCGCAACGATCCCGCGATGAGCGACGTGGTTCCGGTCGCAGCCAAGGGCGACGGCGTTTTGCTGCGGCTGACCTCCGACCAGCCGCTGGCGACGGCGCTGGCGGCCGTCGCGGGTCTCACGGGGCACCTCGCGCCGGTCGCGCAACCGCACCCGGGCGCCGATGCCACCTTCCGCTGGGTGCCATGAGCATGCCTGGGTCGTGAGCGGAGCGCGCGCGACGTCTGACGGTTCGCCGGGCGGTCCGCTGCGGCGCCTGCCGAATGCCGTGTCGGGCTTGCGCATCGCGCTGGTCGCACCGCTGATCGTGGCGATCCTCGCCGGTCGCCATGAAATCGCGCTGGTCATCGCCGGCGTCGCCGGCGTCTCCGATGCCGTGGACGGCTACCTCGCGCGGCGCTTCCGCTGGCAGAGCCGGCTGGGGTCGATCCTCGATCCGGTCGCGGACAAGTTGATGCTGGTGGGCTGCCTGGTCGCGCTGGGCTGGATGCAGGAGTCGCCGCGCTGGCTGGTCGCGCTGGTGGTGGCGCGCGACGCGGTGATCGCGCTCGGCGTGCTGGCGTGGCATCGTATCCTGCACACGTTCGAGGCGCGGCCGAGCTGGCTGTCGAAGGCGACGACCGCGGCGCAGATAGGATACGTCCTGCTGGTGCTCGCCGACCGCGCTTTCGCGTGGCAGGTGCCGATGGCGATCCCGGTGTGGACCGTCGCGGTGCTGACCGCGGCGAGCGGACTGGACTACGTGGTGCGCTGGGGACTCCTGGCGCGGCGGGAACTCGACGCGGGGAAACGTTCGACGTGACCAACGCACAGCGCTGGCAATGGCTGATCATCGCCGCCGTGGTGGGCTGGCTGGTGTGGCTGCTGTCGCCGATCCTGATGCCGTTCGTGCTGGCGGGCGTGTTCGCCTACCTCGGCGACCCGCTGGTCGACCGGCTGGAACGCCTGCGCCTCGGCCGGGGTCTCGCGGCGAGCCTCGTGTTCCTGCTGATGCTCCTGATCGTCGCCTTCGCGCTGTTCCTGCTGGTCCCGTTCATCCAGCGCCAGGTCGCGAATTTCCTGGCGGCGCTGCCGGGCTATGGCGCGTGGATCAACAACCATGCGATTCCATGGCTGGAGGAGAAGCTGCACATCCCGGCCAGCGAATTCGATGTCAACACCGTGATCGCGCGCCTGCGCGGCAACGCCGGGACCGTCGGCGGCGTGGTGACCGCGGTGCTGGCGTACGCGACCCGTTCGGGGCTCGCGCTGATCGGCGTCGGCGTCGCGGTGGTGCTGGTGCCGGTGGTGACGTTTTATCTCTTGCGTGACTGGGACAAGCTGGTCGCGCACGTCGACGAGCTGCTGCCGCGCGAGGCGCAGCCGACGATCCGCCGGCTCGCGCGCGAAACCGACAGCGTGCTCGGCGCCTTCGTGCGCGGCCAGTTGCTGGTGATGGTCGGGCTCGCGGTGTACTACGCAGCATCGCTGCGGCTGGTCGGCCTCGAGGTCGGTCCGTTGATCGGCATCATCGCGGGGCTGGTCAGCTTCGTGCCGTACCTCGGGTTCATCATCGGCATCCTCGCGAGCATCGTCGCCGCGTTGGTGCAGTTCCACGACGGCTACCACGTCGTGCTGGTGCTGGTGGTGTTCGGGATCGGCAACCTGCTCGAAAGCTACGTGCTGGTGCCCAAGCTGGTTGGCGACCGCATCGGGTTGCATCCGGTCGCGGTGATCTTCGCGGTCCTGGCGTTCGGGGAATTGTTCGGCTTCATCGGCATCCTCCTGGCACTGCCGATGGCGTCGATCGCGGTGGTGTTGCTGCGGTTCCTGCGCGAACGGTACGAGGCGAGCGCGCTGTATGCCGGTCGCGGGCCGCCGAAGATCATGGGCTCGGCGGGGCCGCCCGTGCCGGGCCCCGGCCCCGGCAGCGACGGTGTCGCGAATCCGCGCGGTCCATCCGGCGAGACATGATCCGGCAGTTTCCGCTCGACCTGCGCTGGCCGCCGCACCAGCGCCTCGACGCGTTCCATGCCGCGGGCAATGCCGGCGCCTTGCGCGAGGTCGAGGCCCTGGCGACCCAGCCGGCACGCGCCTGGATTTTCCTGCACGGTGCGTCCGGGACCGGCAAGAGCCACCTGCTGATCGGCGCCTGCCGGGCGGCGGTGGAGGCGGGTCGCGAGGCTCGCTACGTGTCGCTGGCATCGTTGCCGGCGGCACGCGCCGAGGCGATCGCCGGCATCGGGGGCGAAGGGCTGGTTGCCATCGACGACGTGCAGGCGCTGGCCGGCGACCGCGATGCCGAGCGCGCGCTGTTCGACCTGTTCAACCGCGCGGTGGCGGCGTCGGCCCGCATGTTGTTCGCGGCGAACGCGTCGCCGGCCGAACTCGGGATCGGGCTTGCGGACCTCGTGTCGCGGCTGTCCTCGTGCACGCAATCCGCGTTGCATCCGCTGGACGAGGGCGGCCGGCGCGCGATGTTGCGCCTGCTCGCACGGCGCATGGGACTGCGTCTCGATGACGAAGTGCTCGACTGGTGGTTTGCACGCCAGCCGCGCGATCCCGCATCGCTGGTCGCGTTGCTGCGCCGGATCGACCGCGCGGCGCTGGCCGCACAGCGGCGGGTCACGATTCCGTTCCTGCGCGAGCTTTTGCAGACGCGGCCGGAATCCTCTTGACGTCGCTCCCCTCGCCCGCGCCACAGGTATGCAGGAGCGGCCCATGGCGGCGACCCGGAGGTGCGGTCTGCCGGTCGCGCGCATGGCGCGCTCCTACATGCCAAGGCCCGCGTTGAGCTCGGTCAGGCGCGCGGGCGTGCCGACGTCGGTCCAGGTGCCGGCATGGTGCCGCCATCCGATTTCGCCACGCGCGATCGCGGCGCGCAGCAGCGGGACGATCGAAAAGCGCGGCGGCGTCACCTGCGCGCCGGGCGTATCGCCGACGATGGCCCGCCAGTCGCGGAGGATCTCCGGTCGATAGACGCCGATCCCGGCGAAGGTCAGCGCACGCGCTGCGCCGGGCGAATCCGCATGGGGCAACAGCGTTCCCATTGCATCAATTCCGAAATCGCCGTGCGGATGTTGTGGCGGATTGTCCACCAGCACCAGTTCCGCGAGTCCCGGCGGCTCGCGCGGCAGGGACGCGAAATCGAAGTCGGTGAAGACGTCTCCGTTGACCGCGATGAACGGCGCTTCGCCCAGCAAGGGCAGCGCGTGCAGCACGCCGCCGCCGGTTTCGAGCGGCAGGTCGCCTTCCCGGCTGTATTCGATGTGCAGGCCGTAGCGTGAACCGTCGCCCAGCGCTTCGGGGAACCGCGCGGCGAGATGGGCGATATTGATCACGACATCGCGCACGCCGGCTGCCGCGAGGCGTTCGAGATGCCATTCGATCAAGCGCTTGCCGCCGGCGGCGAGCAACGGCTTGGGCGTGGTGTCCGTGAGCGGGCGCATGCGCTCGCCGCGGCCGGCCGCGAAGACCAGCGCCTTCATGG
>DASSOQ010000021.1:0-6837 GCA_035700365.1 Rhodanobacteraceae bacterium
CCGATCTCGGCGGCATTCTCGACCTGGTGGTGGGTGCCGCCGAGCGCCGCGACCAGCGCGCCGGCCGCCATCGAACACGCGACGCCGACCTCGCCCTGACACCCGACTTCGGCGCCGCTGATGGAGGCGTTTTCCTTGTAGAGGATCCCGATCGCGCCGGCGGTGAGCAGGAAATCGATCACGCCCTGTTCGTTCGACTTCGGGCAGAAGCGATCGTAGTAGTGCAGCACCGCGGGCACGATGCCGGCCGCGCCATTGGTCGGGGCGGTCACGACCCGCCCGCCGGCGGCGTTTTCCTCGTTGACGGCGAGCGCGTAAAGGTTCACCCAGTCCAGCACCGTCAACGGGTCCTTGAGCGCGGCTTCCGGACGGTCCCGCAATTCGCTGTACATCGCCGGCGCGCGGCGCTTCACGTGCAATCCACCCGGCAGTTCGCCCGGCGAACGCAGACCACGCGCCACGCAGTCCTGCATCGCCTTCCAGATGTCCAGCAAACCGGCGCGGATCTCCGCCTCGCCGCGCCAGGCTTTTTCGTTTTCCAGCATCAGTTGCGCGATGCCCATGCCGTGGCGGTCGCACAGGGCCATCAACTCGTCGCCGGACCGGAATGGAAACGGCAGCGGCGTGGTGTCGGCGACGATGCGGTCGGCCGCGGCCTCGTCGGCGTTGACCACGAACCCGCCGCCGACCGAGTAGTAGTCGCGGCTGACGATCGGGTTGCCTTCCGCGTCGAATGCGCTGAAGCGCATGCCGTTCACGTGGAACGGAAGCTTCTGGCGCTTGTTCCAGACGAGGTCGGTCTTCTCGTCGAAGGCGATGTCGCGGATCCCATCGAGGCGAATGCGCTTGTCCGAGCGGATGCGCTCGAGCAGCGGTGGAATCGCGTCCGGATCGATGCGGTCCGGCCAGTTGCCCTCCAGTCCGCACAGCACGGCCTTGTCGGTGCCATGGCCGCGGCCGGTCATCGCGAGCGAGCCATGCAGCTCCACCGTCACGCGCGCGACGCGGGCGAGGTCGCCGGTTTCCGCGAGCCAGCGCTCGACGAAGCGCGCGGCCGCGCGCATCGGCCCGATCGTGTGCGAGGACGACGGTCCGATGCCGATCTTGAAGATGTCGAAGACGCTGACGGCCATGGGTGCAAGGCAGGGAAGGCGAGCCCGTTATTCTACGCTGTGCCCGGTGAAAAGCCGGGGCGCAAAATGTGCGCACGTCTCAGCTTTCAGGCCCGGGCCACTACGGCTTCGCGCACCTCCGCCGGTGCGCCCGGCCCAATCCCCCGCTTCGAAGGGGCGCCATGCTCATCCTTTACCAACGCGACGACTGCAAACTGTGCGACGAAGCCGTCGCGCTGCTGGCCCGCGCCCAGGCGCCGGAGTTCGAAAGCATGTGGATCGACGGCGACGCGGACCTCGAAGCCCGCTACGGCGAGCGCGTGCCGGTATTGCGCGACAACCAGACGGGCCAGGAGCTCGGCTGGCCGTTCGACGCCGGCGCGTTGCGCGATTTCCTGAACCCGTAGGGCGTTCTGGCGGAGAGGGCGAAAAACCTGCGGCCCTTTACTGCGGCTTCGCGTGCAACTGCAGGTGGCCGTGCACGGTGACATCGTTGCCGATCATCGACGGGTCGGCCCACTGGCCGGTACCGATGCCGAAGTCGAGGCGCTGCAGGCGGGCGGTGACATCCAGCGTCGCGGTGTCGCCGTGCGGCGTGAACGTCACCGTCAACTGGACCGGCTTGACGACCCCCCGGAGCTTCAGTTCGCCGAGGGCGACCACCTTGCCGTCCGCATCCTTGCGGAAAGTGGTGGTCGCGAAGTACGCCTTCGGGAATTTCGCGGCATCGAAGAAGTCGCCACCGAGCGCCGTGTGGTCGCGTTCCTCGTTCCGGGTGTCGAGGCTGCCGATGTCGACGGTGACGTCGAACTTCGCCTTCGCGAGGTCGCCGGGATCGTAGGCGATCCTCGCATCGAAGCGGCGGAAACGTCCGGTGTACTCGACGTCCTGGTAGGTGTTGGTGAACGCCAGGCTGCTGTGCGCCATGTCGACCTGCCACGTCTGCGCCGTGGCGGGCGCGGCAAAGCCCAGCACCAACGCCGTGCACGTTCCTGCGAGCAGCAACTTCATCGCCCTTCTCCGTTTCGTGGGCGCGGGCCCAGCACCATCCGCCGCAGCACCTCGTCGCGCTGCCCGAAGTGGTGCCACAGCGCCGCACCGACATGCGCCACCAGCAGCGCAACGAGTATCCAGAATAGCGTCTGGTGCGCCAGCAGCGCGCGCGGCTTCCACACCGGGTCGTAGCCGCCCGTGAGGCTCGGGATGTCGAAAAGCCCGAACCACACCAGCGGTGCGTTCGACGCCGAATTGAACCACCACCCGGACAGCGGAATCGCGAGGATCAGCACGTACAGGGCGAGGTGCACCGCGCGCGCGGCGCCGCGCTGCCAGCGCGGCATCCCGGCCGGATCGTCGGGTCGCCGCTCGCCGAGGCGCCAAGCGATGCGCAGCAACACCAGTGCAAGGATCGTCATGCCGATCGACTTGTGCAAGGCGAACACGCGCACCTTGGCGGGCGTTACGCCCATCTGGATCATGCTGAGGCCGATCGCCGCCTGCGCGAGGATCAGCGCCGCGACCAGCCAGTGGAACGCGCGCACCAGCGCGCCCCAGCCCGCTTCAGTGCTGCGCAGCGGCATGCGGCTTGCTCCTCGCGGCCTTCTCGACCGCCTGCCGGTAGTCGTACTCGGCGCTGCGGTCCAGCTTGGCTTCGATCTCGAGGCGGATCGCCACCTCGACGCCGACCGATTTCGGGAACGCGGTCATCCCGAACCTGGTGCGGTCGAGTCTTGCACTGCCCGAGAAGCCCGCGATCGTCTCGAATCCGAACAGCGTCATGCCGACCCGGTTCACGGTGAAATCCACCGTCACCGGCAGCGTGACGCCGCGCAGGGTCAGTTCGCCCTCGAGGGTGCCGCCGTGCTCGCCCGTCTTGCGCACCGCGGTGCTCCGGAAATGCGCCGAGGGAAACTGCGCGGCATCCAGGAAATTCCGGCCGGTCACCGCGGCGTTCCAGCCGCCGTCGCCCAGGTCCGCCGACGCGAGGTCGATATCGGCGACGACCTTCGATGCGCCCCAGTCGTCGGGGTCGAACCGCAGCCAGCCGCGCGTGATCGCAAGCCTGCCGACCGGACGTGAATAGCCATCGTGGTCGGCACTGAAGAGCACCTGCGAGTGCACGGTGTCTATCCGGTAGTCGAGCGGGTGCGCCGCGGCCACGCCGGCAACCAGCAGCACGAGCCACAACAGCGAAGTCAGGCATCGACGCACAGACATCTCCGTTTCGTCGGACATACTCGCATGCAATAGGTGCCGCGCGCATCCCGGATGGTTTTGCGGCATCATCGGAGACCGGTCCGCGGGGAAAGGGGACATGCTGACTGCACTGATCCTGGCCGGCGCATTGGGGACCGCCGCTCCTGCAGCGGCGGCCGGCGTGCCGCCCACGCCGATCTTCCGCAGCTATGGCGTGGCCGATGGCCTGCCATCGGCCAACGTGTACGCGATCACCCAGGATCACGCGGGGTTCCTCTGGATCGGCACCCATGACGGCCTCGTGCGCTACGACAGCCGCGAATTCCGGGTGTTCCGCCACGAGCCCGGACAGCCGGCATCGCTGCCGGCCAACGATGTGTCGGCCCTGCTGGTCGACCGCGACGGCCGGCTGTGGGGCGGCGGCGAAGGCACCGGGCTCAACCGGTACCAGCCCGCGACAGGCGGTTTCCGGCACTGGCTGCACGCGGCGGACCGCCCGGACAGCCTCTCCGGCAACGACGTGATGGCGATCGCCCAGGACGACGCCGGCGCGATCTGGGTCGGCACCTATGCGGGCGGCCTGGACAAACTGGATGCGGACGGGACCGGTTTCACCCACCTGCGCCATCGTGCGGACGATCCGGCCAGCCTCGTCTCGAACAACGTCACCGCGCTCGCACCCGCCGCCGACGGCGGCCTCTGGGTCGGGACTGATGCGGGACTCGACCGCCTGGACGCGAATGGCCGCGTCCATCACGTCCGTCTTCCGGGGTTCACGACACAACCGACCATCTGGCAGGTGCGGGTGGCGGCCGGGGGCGTCGATGCCGCGACCAGCGCCGGGCTGTTCCACCTCGATGGCAAGGGCGGCGCCAACCTGCTCAGCACCGCGCGCGAAACGTTTGCCAGCCTGCGCGATCCGGACGGCAGCGTGTGGATCGCCCAGCGCGGCGGCCTCACCCGGATCGACGCCGACGGCAGCACGCGCTTCGAGCAGCCCACCGAGGGCGTCACGGGCAGCCTCCCCGGCCGCCTGCCCGACGGCTTGTTCCGCGACCACGAAGGCGGAATGTGGGTGGCGCTGGTGGACGGCGGACTGGCTTATCTTCCACCGCAGTGGCGCGCCTTCAGCATGTTCCGGCACGTCCCCGGGGATCCGGACAGCCTCGCGCGCGACCGCGTCCGCGCGCTGGCACTGGCAGGCGATGGCACGCTCTGGATCGGCGGCGCCGGCCTGCTCGATCGGATCGACCTCGCCGATGGCAAGGTGGCGCACACGGACGTGCCGGGGCTGGCGCGCATGTCCATCTCGGCGCTTGCCGTGGATCCCGCCGGGCGCCTATGGATCGGCAGCAGCCGGGGATTGTTCCTGCGGGACCAGCGCAGGCTTCTCCCCATCGCCGAGGGCGATCCCGTATTGCGCCACGGCGTGTGGCGGCTTCTGGCAGCGCGCGATGGAACCGTCTACTGCGCCGGTGTCGGCACCGGGGTCTTCCGTGTCGACCTTGATGATCGTGCGATCCGGCCGGTCGCGCCACCGGGCAAAGGCGAGAACGCGCAGGAAATCGTCCGGCTCCGCGAAGCCGACGACGGCGCGATCTGGGCGGCCAGCAAGGCGGGGCTCGCGCGGCTCGCGCCCGGGGCCGCGGCGTTCGCCTTCGTGCCCGGCATCGCCCGCGGCAAGGTGCTGGGTTTCGCCTTTGGGCCCGGCGGGACCGTCTGGGTCGCGCGGGACGACCGGCTGCAGCAATACCGACTGGACCACGGGCATGCGACGCTGGTGTCGGAGACCGGGCGCGACGAAGGCTGGCCCGACAGCGGCGTCCTCGGCCTCGAAACCGCTCCCGACGGACGCGTCTATGCGCTGGGGACGCGCAACCTGCTGGTGTACGCGCCGCGCGACCACCGGCTCCACGCGTTCACCCCGGCCGGGGGACTCGCGAACACCGACTTCACCAGCAGCGTGCTGCTCCGCGCCGGCGACGAATTGTTTGCCGGCGGACCCGCGGGCCTCGTCGGCGTGCGGGTCGGCAAGCTGCCGCAGCATCTGGCGACGCCGAGGATCGCGCTGGAGTCGGTGATGGTGCATCGCAACGGCCGCGCGCAGAAGCTCGACCCGGCCCGGGGCATCGACCTCGATTGGCGCGACCGCGAACTGACGGTGACGACCCAGGTCCTTTCGTTCGTGGATCCGGCGCGCAACCGCTACCGGTTCCGCCTGCAGGGCTTCGACCACGGCTGGGTGGAAACCGGCAGCCGCAACGTGCGCGAGTTCTCGGTGCTGGAACCGGGCGACTACCGGCTGCTGGTCAGCGGCCGCGTCGGCGACGGGCCGTGGAGCGCACCGTTGGAGGCCTTTTCGTTGCGCGTGGCGGCGGCACCCTGGACCACGCCCTGGGCGTGGGCGTTGTACGTGCTCGCGGCCGTGGCGCTGCTCGCGTGGTTCGTGTGGATGCTGCGCCGGCGCCTGCAGCAACAGCACCGGCTGGCGCTGAGCGAGGAGCGCCAGCTCATCGCCGAGCAGGCCAACGCGGCCAAGTCACGCTTCCTCGCCAACATGGCCCATGAGATCCGCACCCCGCTGACCGGGGTGCTCGGCATGACCGAACTGCTCCTGCACACGGGGCTCGACCAGCGCCAGCACCGCTACGCGGATGCCATCCGGCGCTCGGGCGCGCTGCTGCTCCGGCACGTCAACGATGCCCTCGACGTCGCGCGCATCGAGGCGGGCCGGCTGGAACTCGCGGCCGCGCCGTTCGATCCCGCGGCGATCCTGCGCGAAGTGGCCGAGGCCGATGCGGGGCTCGCGGCGCAGAAGGGGCTTCGGATCGACGTCGAGATCGCGCCGGATGCCCCTTCGGCGGTACGCGGTGATGCCCAGCGGGTGCAGCAGGTCCTGTTCAACCTCGCGCACAACGCGCTGAAATTCACCACGCACGGTGGCATCCGGTTGAAGCTGGAGCGCACGGACGACGACATCGTGTACAGCGTCATCGACCGCGGCCGCGGCATGACACCCGAGGAATGCGCGCGGGTCTTCCGGCGCTTCGAGCAGGCCGACGAGGGGCGTTTGCAGCGCGGCAGCGGCCTCGGCCTCGCGATCAGCCGCGAGCTGGTCAACCTGATGGGCGGGCGGATCGGCGTGCAGTCGGTACCCGGCTACGGCAGCACCTTCAGCGTACGGCTGCCGCTGCCGATCGTCGCGGCGGCGCAAGCCGACCGCGCGGCTGCGGCCCCCGGCGCCACGTCGGCGGCGCACGGCGACACGCAGCCGGTTGCGACAGGACAGCCCTCGGAAAGCACGACTTCGGCGGGCCATCGCGTACTGTTGGTCGAGGACGATCCGGTGACGGGCGAGGCGCTCGCCGGCCTGATCGAGGCCTCCGGACACCAGGTGACGCTCGCCCCGCAGGCGCTGGCAGCGCTCTCGGAAATCGACGCCGGCGGCAGCTTCGACGCGATGGTGTTCGACTTCGACCTGCCGGGGATGGACGGCTGCGAACTCGCGGCGCTGTTGCGCCAGCGCGGT
>DASSOQ010000022.1:0-4962 GCA_035700365.1 Rhodanobacteraceae bacterium
ACCCCGACGCGGGGCGCGACCGTCGTTTTCCGCATGGTGTGTCCGTCGCAAAACGGCTATTGTACGCGCCATGGACAAGCGATTGCTGGACATCCTCTGCGACCCGGTCACCAAGACCCCGGTGCGTCCGCTTCGCCGCGATGAACTCGATGCGCTCAACCGCGCGATTTCGGCAGGACGAATCGACACCGTTGCCGGACAGAAGGTGTCCGCACCGCTCGGGGCGGGACTCATCACAACCGACCGCAAGGTGGTGTACCGCGTCGAGGACGACATCCCGGTGATGCTGGCGGACGAGGGCATAGGCACGCTGCAGTTGACCGATTTCCCCGGCTAGGCGTCCGGCCGTCCATCCGGAAAGCAGCGCCGCAGGTGCTCTTGCGCGGCGTTTTGTGACAGTTTGTGACGGTGTTGTGAGCGGCTTCACGTTCCTGCGACCGCGACAGCGCATACTGCATCCTCCATCTCCCGCCTTCCAGGACGGTCACCGTTTTCCGCCATGACGCCGATCCCCACCGATCCGCCCGCGGACCAGCAGCGCAGCGCAACCACCAAGGTGGTCGAAATCAATTCGCGCGCTGCCGAAGGCGACCACGACCATGTCGGCGGCTTGCTCGCGGCCGTGCGCGACATGACGGTCAAGGAAGCGGCGAACCTCGTCGCCGGCCTGCTCGACAACGTCGACGACACGTTGTTCGACCTCGCCGAGAAGGCAGAGAGCAACGCGAGCCAGACCGAATACTTCGATGGCATGCGCGAAACCCGCAAGCGGCGGCCGCGCATCGAGCGGCTGTTTTCCGAACGCGTCACCCGCGGCTTCACCGACTTCGCCGCCGGCCGCGCCGCGCGCCCGGGCAGCGAAGCTCAGAGGGCGTTTTCCGCCAGCGGCGAGTTGAGCCTGGTCGACGACCGCGAACTGGAGGAGTCGCTCGCAGTTTCCAGCATGGTCGCCAAGGCCGATGGCCGGCTGTCCCCGGCATTGGTCGCATTGAACCAGCGGCTTTCCGTGTTGAGCGGCGGTCGCACCACCAACAACGCCAACAATCCGCTCGGCCCCAACGCATTGACCGAAGCGTTCCGCGTCGCCCTCGGCGAGCTCACGGACATCAACATCCGGGTGCGCCTGATCATCCTCAAGATGTTCGAGCGCTACGTGCTGAACGCGCTCGACGCGCTCTACCACGACGTGAACATGCGCTTGGTGCAGGCCGGCATCCTGCCGCAGTTGCGGCGTCCGGCGGTGGTGCGTGGACACGCCTACGCCGGCGGCTCCTCGCGCGCGCAAGCCGCCCCGCCCGACGAAGGCGCCGAGGTGGTCGACGATGGCGAATACGACACCGCCGACCAGCTCCACAGCGAACTGATGCAGCGCCTCACCTCGCTGCTGGCGGCGCGCCGCCAGGGCACCGCCGGCATGGGCGGCGGACGCATGCCGGCCGGGGCCGGCATCGCTTCGCTCAGCCCGGCCGAACTGCTCAGCGCATTGACCCTTCTGCAGGGAGAAACGCGCCCGCTGCCGGCGCAGCCCATTGCCACCGATACCGGCAGCGCCGCCGAGGTCGTCCAGCATCTCAAGGACGCGTTGATGGCGCAGATCCAGCGCCTGTCGGGCGAGGCGAAGGCGCGGATTTCCGGCAGCGACGAGGACACCATCGACCTCGTCGGCATGCTGTTCGAATACATCCTCCAGGACCACACCATTCCCGCGCCGATGCAGGTGCTGCTGTCGCGGCTGCAGATTCCGTATCTGAAGGTGGCGATCCTCGACCGCCGGATGTTCGCGCACGCCTCGCACCCGGCCCGCAAACTGCTGGACCAGCTGGCCGATGCCGCCAAGGGCTGGTCCGAGGAATCGGACCGCGACCAGCGCCTGTTCGGCAAGGTCAAGGCCGTGGTCGAAACGCTGCTGCAGGATTTCGACGACGACATCGGCGTGTTCGAGCGCCAGCTCGCGGACTTCAACCAGTTCGTCGAGCAGAATCGCAAGCGTGCCGAACTGGCCGAGAGCCGCGCCACCGAGGCCGCGCGCGGTCGCGAACGCCTGCAGGACGCGCGTCGCCGCGCCGCGCAGGAAATCCTCTCGCGGATCAGCGGGCGCAACCTGCCGACCCTGCTGCGCGGAGTGCTCACGCGGCCATGGGCAAACTACCTGGTACTGATCGTGCTTCGCCAGGGCGTCGAGTCGCAGGAATTCCGTTCGGCCGTTCGTTTCATCGACGATTTCGTCGCCAGCGCCGACGCGCCGCACGGCGAAGCCGCGCACGCCGAATACAAGAACGCCCTGCCCTCGATCGAAAAGCATCTACGTACCGGCCTGGCCACCGTCGCATTCCAGGAACCCGACATCGAGCGCCTGCTCGACGAGTTGCGGAAATTCTGGCGCCAGCAGCTCGGGGAGCCGGCACCCGTCGCGCCCGCCGATCCGCCCGCGGCGGACGCGGCGGTGCTGGGCATGAACCAGGACGCGCAGCCGGCGATCACCGATGCGGCGGCCGAGGCGGAGGAAGACTTCGAGTCCGACGACATGTCGGTGGACATCGATGCCGGATCGCTGCAGGCGATCCGGGAACTCAAGGTAGGCGGCTGGGTCGAGTTCATCGACGAGCAAGGCACCCGCGAACGCGCCAAGCTGTCGTGGATCAGCCCCATCAGCGGCAAGTACCTGTTCGTCAATCGCCGCGGGCTGAAGGTCGCCGACCGCACCGCGGTGCAACTCGCCAACGAATTGCAGGGCCAGCGGCTGATGATCCTCGAAGAGGTTCCGCTGTTCGACCGCGCGCTCGACGCGATCGTGGATCGCCTGCGCAACGCGCACGCCGAGCAGCCGCCGCAGCAATCGCAGCAACAACCACAGCAACCCGAGGGATGAACCGCCCGGAGCCGCGGCAGCCGCTGCCGCCACGGGAATCGATCCGCGCGGACGTCGCACGTGCGCTCGCCGAGGACATCGGCACGGGTGATCTCACCGCGGCACTGATCGACGCGGGCGCCAGCGCCGGCGCGCGGATCATTTCAAGGGAACAGGCCGTGCTCGCCGGAAGTGCGTGGGCCGACGAATGTTTCCGGCAACTCGATGCGGGGGTGCGCATCGAGTGGCGCGCCGCCGACGGCGACCCGATCGCCCCCGATGCCGAGCTGTGCCGCATCCGAGGCAACGCCCGCGCGCTGGTCGCGGGCGAACGCACCGCCCTCAACTTTCTGCAGACGCTCTCGGCCACCGCGACCACCACCCGCGCCTATGTCGATGCCGTCGCGGGCAGCCGCGCGAAGATCCTCGACACGCGCAAGACCCTTCCCGGCCTGCGCCTCGCACAGAAATACGCGGTGCGCTGCGGCGGCGGACACAACCATCGCATGGGCCTGTTCGACGCGATCCTGATCAAGGAAAACCATGTGGCCGCGGCGGGCGGCATCGCCGCGGCGATCGATGCCGCCCGTGCGGCGCATCCCGAGGTGCTGCTGGAATGCGAGGTCGAATCGCTGGGCGAGCTCCGCGAGGCCATCGACGCCGGCGCGGACCGCGTGCTTCTCGACGAATTCACCGATTCCATGTTGCGCGAGGCGGTGGCGCTCGCCGCGGGACGCGTGCCGCTGGAAGTGTCGGGCAGTGTCTATCTCGAACGGGTTCGGGTGATCGCCGAAACCGGCGTGGACTTCATCTCGATCGGCGCGCTGACCAAACACGTCCGCGCGATCGACCTGTCGATGCGATTCGACAACGCCTGAGCCCTCGCGTCCCGCGGGGCGGATCACGATTCCGCGAACCCGGGAAGCGGCTCGTGCTCGTCATGCCGGCGCTGGGCTGCGCGCAGCAACGGCCGCGATCGCGGCCCGGACCGCGATACGGGGCAAATTCGACAAGCCCGCGCGAATGCGCGCGGTGGCGCGTACGTCAGCCGGCGACCACCTGCAACCGCACGACACGGGCGCGATTCCTGTAATGCTGCGCCTCGAGATCCTCGAGCACGACATCCCAGGCGTCCATCCCCAGCCATGACGGCCTCAGGCTTTCCAGGGCATCCATCTGCGCCGGGTCGCCCTGGTGCTTCAGGCGCGCCAGGTAACTCAGCACCCGTTCGGTCTGGTTGGCGTCGATTCCCCCTTCCATCGAACCCCCCGCTTTGCAGTTGATCACGTGCATGCAAACCAAGATGCAACGTTCATGCCATTCCGGCACCCTCGAACCGGCGCCGGGCGGACTCGACCCGGAAAATGTGCGCCGGCGCACAGGAACGAATTACCGGCCTGCCCTGCGGTCCTGCCGAACGCGGAAATGCAAGTCCCCGGCGATCGTCCGGGCGCGCCGATTCAGGGCTCGACCACCGCAGCCAGCGCCTGCGCCATCCGTTTCCCGGAGACCGGCCCGGCGGTCTTCAGTTCCTGCGCGAACACCGAGACGCGCCATTCCTCGACCAGCCAGCGAAGGGTGTCCAGCGCCTCGGACTTGTCGCCACCCGCGCGCGCTTCCAGCACGCGCCGCCAGTACGGCAGTACCTGTTGCATGCGCGAATGATCGCGCGCGGGATCGCTGCGCAGCTTCTCGGCACGCAGGCGCATCGCCTTCAGGTACCGCGGCAGGTGTTCCAGGCGCGCGCGCGGAAGGTCGCGAAGGAATCCCGGCGCCAGCAGCGCGTCGAGCTGGCCGCGAAGGTCCCCGTAGCTCGCCGGCGCCTGCCCCCTGCCCGCGGGCTTCATCCACGGTTGCAGGTCCGACAGCGCGACCAGTATCGGCTCGGCCAGCTTCAACCGCTCCATTGCCGCGCCGAACACCCCGCGCGCCAGCGCGTCGCGCAACGCCTGCCAGGCGGCACGATCCCGCACATCGAGGTCGTGCGTCTCCAACAGATCGGCGAACCCGCCCTCCACGATGTCTTCGCGCAGCGCATCGGCACGACCATGCGGCGCAAACGCGATCGCCAGCCTGGGCTTCAACGGCAGTTGCTTGCGTGCGCGCTTGAACTC
>DASSOQ010000023.1:0-11157 GCA_035700365.1 Rhodanobacteraceae bacterium
CTCCATCGACGACGCCGTTTCCTCGAGGCTCGAGGCCTGTTCCTGGGTGCGCTGGCTCAGGTCGTCGTTGCCGCGCGAAATCTGCTGCGCGGCGACGCTGACCTCGTCCGATCCGCGGCTCACCTGGCCGACGATGCCGCACAGGCGCTCGTCCATCGTGCGCAGCGCGGCCAGCAACCGGCCGAGTTCGCCCTTGCCGTTGGTGACGATGTGGTGCCCGAGATGTCCGTCGGCGATCGCGTGGGCGACCTCGACCGAGCGGTTCAACGTGACCACGACCGAGCGGATCACCAGCACCGCGATCAGCAGCGCCAGCGCGATGCCGGCCACCAGCACCACCAAGGTCATCGTGCGGATCTGCTGGTAGCGCTGCGCGGCTTCCTGGTGCAGGCGCTGGCCGCTGTCCACCTGCATCTTGATCAGCTTGTCCATCTCGCCCTGCATGATCGTGACCGACGGCAGCAGGCCGGTGTACAGCAGCTCGCTCGCACCGGCATCACCGGACGCCAGTGCGTCGTGAACGCTCTCGATCGACGAGAGCACGTCCGAACGCGCGCGCGTGAACGCCTGCAACTGCTTGCCGACGGCCGGCGTGAGCGAGTAGCCCTTGAGTTGCTTGACCAGTGCGTCGGTGGCCTTCTCGCGCGTGGCGACCTCCTGCAGTTTCTGCTCGACGATGGCCTTGTCCTTGACCCGGAAGGCGGCCTCGCTGAGGCTGATGAAGTTGCGCAAGGTGTTGCGCGACACCGTGTCCGAAACCGACAACGGCACCAGTCCGCTGGCATAGATGCGGCCGACGTCGTGGTTGCCGCGCGACATCCCGTCCAGTCCGATCCACGCGCCCACCACCAGCATCGCCAGCAACATGCCGATGACGGCGGTGAGGCGGGCCGTGACGCTGAAGACCGGAATGCGGAATCGGGTCAAGGCTGCGAGTTTCGTTTTCATCGTTCCCCCGGAATCGTCAGGCCACCGCTCCCGCATCCGCGGGAGCCAGCAGTGCATCGAGCGCCTCGGCTTCGCCGGGGCGCATCAGGCGTTCCACATCGAGCAGCATGATCATGCGCTCGCCGTCACCGGCCAGTCCCTTCAGGAACCGGGTATCCACCACGGCTCCCAGGTCGGGAACCGGCTTGATCGTGTCCGCGGGCGCGTCGAAGACGTCGGCCACGGCATCGGCCACGATCCCGAACAGGCGCTCGCCGACCGCCACCACCACCACGACCGTGTCGGACCCATAGCCTTCGCGCGGCAGGCCGAAGCGCAGCCGCATGTCCACGACCGGCACCACGGTGCCCCTGAGGTTGAGCACGCCGAGCACGTACTCCGGCGCCTGTGGAATCCGGGTGACCCGCGACCAGGGGCGGATCTCGCGCACCGACAGGATGTCGATGCCGTATTCCTCGCCGGCCAGCGTGAACGTGAGTTGCTGGACTGCCCTGGCCGGTTCTTCGCTCTGGGACATCGTGCTGCTACCTCCGGGTGGCGCCGGCGCGCCGTGGTTCTCCTGCTTTATCGACCACCCGAACGGATTCTTGAAGGCCCGGCGACGGCCGCCCGACCCGGGCGGGCCGCACGGCTAGGCCGCGCGGCGACGTCCGGCCAGGCTGACGATCCCCCCCACATCCACGATCAGGGCCACGCCGCCGTCGCTGGCGATCGTGGCCCCGGAAATGCCCTCGACCCGCTGGTAGTGCGCCTCCAGCGACTTGATCACCGCCTGCTGCTGGCCCATCAGCGCATCCACCAGCAGCCCGACGCGGCGCCCGCCGGCCTCCACCACCATCACCATTCCCTGCTCCACGTCGGTCACGGCGCCGGTGCATCCGAACACGTCGTGGAGCCTGACCAGCGGCAGCCAGTCGTCCCGGAAGCGGAACAACTCGCCGCCGCCACCGACGTGGCGCACGCCATCGGTCCGAAGTTGCAGCGATTCGACGATCGAGACCAGCGGCACGATGTAGCGTTCGCCGCCCACTTCGGTGACCAGCCCCTCGATGATCGCGAGGGTCAGCGGCAACACGATCGTGAACGTGCTGCCGGCTCCTTCGCGGCTGCGCACGCTGACACTGCCGCCGAGGTCGCGGACGTTGCGGCGCACCACGTCCATGCCGACACCACGCCCGGACACGTCGGTGGCTTCGGCATGGGTGGAAAACCCGGGCTGGAAGATCAGTTCGGCAAGTTCATCGTCGTCGACTTCCTGGCCGGGCCGCACCAGCCCGCGTTGCTCGGCCTTGGCGAGAATCGGGGCGCGCCGGAGGCCGCCGCCATCGTCGCTGACTTCGACCACGACGTTGCCGCCTTCGTGGCGGGCTTCCAGGCGCAGCGTCCCGGCCTCCGGCTTGCCGGCGGCCACGCGCGCCTCGGGCTTCTCGAAGCCATGGTCGACGGCGTTGCGGATCAGGTGCACCAGCGGATCGCCGATCCGCTCGAGCACGGTCTTGTCGACCTCGGTGGATTCGCCGTGCAGCTCCAGCTTCACGCGCTTGCCGAGGCGGTGCTCGAGGTCGCGCACCATCCGCGGGAAACGGCGGAACACCGCCGCGATCGGCAACATCCGGATCCGCATCACGCTGTCCTGCAGTTCGCGGGTGGTGCGATCCAACTGCGCCAGCCCTTCGCGCAGTCGCGCGAGGCGATCCAGGCTGAAGTGTTCACCAATGTCGCCCAGCATGGATTGCGTGATCACCAGCTCGCCGACCATGTTGATGAGCGCATCGACCTTGGCGATCGACACGCGGATCGAACCGGCGTCGGCGTGCACGCCCGGCTCCGGCGTGGGTGCCGCGCCTGCCGCCGCCGCGGCATCCGGCGCCGGGCGTTGGGCGCGGCGGTCGTGCAGCACCTGGATGTCCAGTTCGCAGTCACCGTCGACCCATTCGAAGACGGCATCCACCTGGCTGCGCGGGATGTCCCCGTGCAGCTCCAGATCCCAGCCGAGCGTCGCGGCGGTGGGATCGAGATCCGCGAACGCGGGGCGCGGCTGCTCGAGGACGTGCACCTCCTTCACCACGAGCGCGCCGTGGTTCGCCAGCTCGCGGAACATCCGCAGCGGATCGTTGCCGGTCCGCAGCATGTGCGGCAGCGGCCGGAAACGGATCCGCCACCCGGCGGAGGCCAGCGGCGGCGGCGCCTTCGCCGCCGGGGCTTCGACCGGCTTGCCGAGCATCCGCGTGAACCGTTCGCGCAGGGATTCACTCAAGGCGTCGGCCACCGTACCGCCGTCGCGCGAGCGCGCCAGCATGCCGGTCAGGCAGTCGACGGCCTGCAGCAGCGATTCGATGGTGGCGCCGTCGGCCGCGCGCCGGCCCTCCCGCAGTTCGTCGAGCAGCGATTCGAGTACGTGGGTGAACGCGGCGACATCCGCGAACCCGAAGGTGGCGGCGCCACCCTTGATCGAATGCGCCGCCCGGAAGATCGTGTGCACCAGTTCGGGGGCTTGGTTGCCATTCTCCAGCGCCAGCAACGCGTCTTCCATCACGGCCAGGTTCTCGAGGCTCTCCTCGAAGAACGTCTGGTGGAACTGGCTGAGGTCGACCGTCGCCATGCCAGGCCTGCTCAACCGGCCACACGCGCGACCGTGGCCAGCAACTGGTCGGGATCGAAGGGCTTCACCAGCCAGCCGGTGGCGCCGGCGGCCTTGCCTTCCATCTTCTTGTCGCGGTCGGACTCGGTCGTCAGGATCAGGATCGGCACCCCCGCGAACGAAGGCAGCGCACGCAGCTCGCGGGTCAGGGTGATGCCGTCCATCCCCGGCATGTTGATGTCCGCCAACACGAGGTCGAAGCGCTCGGCCCGCGCCACGGCCAGGGCCGCTTCGCCGTCCGCCGCCTCGCGCACCTCGTGGCCCGCACCCCGCAACGTGAAGGACACCATGTTGCGCATCGAAACAGAATCGTCCACCGCGAGAATCTTGGGCATTTCGCAAAACCTCGAATCGTGTCAATCGTTCGCCGGAGCCGCCCCCGGCAATTGCAGCATCTGTTGCAGGCCGAGCCGCGCGGAAGCTTCGCGCAGCACCTCGCCGACGTTGTCCCAGCGCCAGGGCGCGGCGGCCGCCTCGCGCGCGTGGATGAAAGCCTCGAGGAGTTGCAGCCCGCTGGTGTCGAGCCGCGCCACCGCAGCCGCGTCGAGCACCACGGGCGCGGGTTGCGCGAGCGCCTCGCGCAACCGCGCATGCATGTCCCCGGCACCCGCGACGACCAGGTCCGCGGCCAGCGCGACCCGGCATTCGCGGGGCCGGCTCCGATTTCCCTTGCCCGCCATGCGACCTCCGCATACGACTACCAACGCTGTAGCGGCCCGCCCCGACACAACTTTAGGGGAGCCCCGTGGGCGGGCATTGCCCGCCCACCGAAGGTGGCGTGGCGAACCGTGTCCACCCTACCGCGAGCGTCCCTCCGCGTTCTTGCTCAAGTTCACACAACCCCTGCCGATACCGGTCGCATACCTGCATGCATGGAGCTTGCGCTTGATCGTGCAACCACCCCAACTGGCAGCCCTCGACTGGGCGGCCGCCGCAGCGGGCACGCTGGCCAAGCCGTGGAAGGTTGGCTCGATCGTGTCCGGCCGCGTGCTGGAATACCTGCCCGCGATGCGCCTGGTGCTGCAGATCAACGGCCTGAAAGTCGAGGCCGAGCCGCCATCCACCTGGACTATGCCCCGCCAGTTCCAGGCAAAGGTCCTGGCAGCCGGGCCGCAACCGGTGCTGGAACTGCTGGACGCGCCTGAAACGGGCCAGGGCTCGCCGGTCGCGACAGCGCTGCGTGCGCGGCTGCCGCGCCAGGGCGGCCTGCAACCGTTGCTCGCGGACCTGCGTGCGCTCGGGCGGATGCCGGATGCCCGGGCGCTGCCGGAACCGGCGCGCGCGGCGCTGGCACGGCTCGAGGGCTCCATCGCCGACCGCCACGACGTGCTCGATCCCGACGTGCTGCGCGACACGCTGCAGCGCGGCGGCACGCAGCTGGAACACAACCTGCTGCAACGCGCCCGCGCACCCGGACGTACGCCGGCCACCCAGGTGGACTACGACATCAAGGCGGCGCTGCAACGCCTGACCCAGGCCCTGCAATCGCTGCCGAAGACCGGCGCGCCGGTCCCCGAAACCGCGGAACCGCCGCCACCGCCGCTCATGCGACTGCCGCTGCAACCGCAGCCGCGCCTGCCGGCTATGCCGGCGGCCGACGCGCTGGTGCTGGCCGGGGGGCTGCTCAAGCATGCCGAGGCCGCGTTGTCGCGCATCGAAATCATGCAGCTCGACGCCCATCCTTCGTCATCGCCACAAGGCTGCATGATCGAGGTTCCGATCCGTGGCGACGACGGCTTCGACGTGCTGCAGGTGCGGATCGAGCAGGACGGTACGGGCCCAGGCGCCCCGACCGCGGAAGAGCCGCACTGGACCCTGGGGTTCACCCTGGAGCCGCCCGCGCTCGGTCCGCTCCACGGCACCGTGCGGCTGCGCGGCGCCGACGTGAATGTCGACCTCTGGGCGCAGCATGACGCCGCCGTGCAGGCGCTGGAGGAACAGACCTCGGTGCTGTCGCGGCTGCTGGAAGGCTCCGGCCTGCGGCTTGCGCAACTGCGCATACGCCAGGGCTCCCCCATGCGCCACACCGGGCTCGGCCATTCGCTGCTGGAGGCGAGGGCATGAACGCCGCACCGCGCTCGGTCACGCTCCGCTTCCGCGACCACGCCGCGCCGGCCGAAGGCACGTTGCGTCCCGACCTGGGCGCGGACGAGGTGGAACGCCTGCTCGAAGAGGCCGAACGCTTGGGCTTGCCCCGGCACCCAGACCCATCCACCGCCGCGCTGCTGGCGGCGGTGCGGCTTCGCACGGACGTGCCCCAGGAACTGTACGCCGCCTTCGCGGCGGTCCTGTCACGGATCTACGCCGCCACCGAAAAGCTGCGCTGAGGGAATTCGTCGCCGGCCGGCATCGCAAGGCGTCCCGCTGCTGCGCGCCTCGAATCTGCCTGCGACGCTGGATGTCGTTGGTGCATGATGCGGCCCGCGGGCGTGCCCCGCCCTGCGTCGCTGCCCAGGTTCCCCGTTCCCTGCTCTTCTACCAGCTGCGCACGGAAACGATGCTGACCGAATAGGTCTTCATGGAAGCCTTGTAGCTGAACATGCGGCCGGCATCGAACTTCACGCTGGCGCCGGGAGCGATGTTGGCGGTGCCGGCCGGCCAGAACTTGCGCTTCTGCACCACCGACCCGTCATCCGACTTCGCTTCGATCTGCAGTTGCGCGGCGGCCGGTTCGTCGCAATGGTTGACCAGCTTGCCGGGCATCTCCAGCACCGGGTGCGCCGCATCGCCCGACATCACCTCGAACGAAGCAACCTTGAAGTCGGCGGGCGAACAGGCGGCGTGGGCAAGCACGGGGGCGAGCAGCAACAAGCCCGCAGCGGCGGTTTTCTTCATGACGGCTTTCCAGGTTTGACGGGCGGCACGCGCGGCACCTTCACGCCGCGCTGCGCTGGGCGTGGCTGTAAACGTGTTCGGCCCACTCCAGCGAATCGAGGTACGCCTCGGCGAGGTCGACGACGACCCCGCCCGAGCTCGTGGCGCGCACCACGTGGCCGCTCTCCCACGCGCGGATCTGCTGCAGCACGCCGGCCAGCGGGCCGGTTCCGGCGACCAGCGCTTCGCGCACCTCGGCGGCGACCGGGACGTCGGCCAGCACACGCTCCATCGGCACGCCCATGATGGTGTCGAGCAGCGAGAACAGGCCCATCGTGAACGCCATTTCGCGGCGCTCCGCCGGCAAGTGGCGGCCCAGCAGTTCCGCCATGCGGGCGCGCAGCAGGGCCTGCTTCAGCACCTCCGGGGAGGTGTCGTCGAGGTCGCCCACGGCCATCGCGTACACCCAGTTCCGGATGTGGTTCACGCCGAAATAGACCGCGGCCTGCTGCAGCGACTTCAGTTCGCGCGGCACGCCGAAATAGGCGGAGTTGACGCAGGCGAGCAGCTTGTAGCTGAGCACCGCGTCGTGGCGGATCAATGCTTCCAGTTCGTTCGGCCCGTTTTCGGGATCCTGGACGGCGGCCAGCAGCCGCAACACGTTCAAGCGGCTGGGCTTCAGCGAGTCGACCGCGCTCTTGGCCGGCGGCTCGAACAGGTACGAACCCTCGAATGCGTCGAAGCCGAGGCCCATGCAGGTGCCATGCACCTCGCGGCTGGAGAGGCACGACGCCACGATCACGGTGTCCGCGGCGCGCAGGCGGCCGATGGTCCGCTGCAGCGTCGCCTCGTCGTGGCGGGCAGGATCGATGCTGACGTGGCTCGCGAGCTGCGCCAGTTCCTCGAAGCGCTGCACCGAGGCTTCCGGCAAGGCATCGGACCAGACCAGGTCGTCGATCATCACCGGCACGCCGCGCGCCGCCATGCCGCGCAACACCGCGTAGACATCGTCGGAGGCAGCGAGCTTCACGTCGACCCGTGGGCCCACCCGGCCGTCGAACCGCAACAGGTCGGCGTGGCCGCGCAGCAGTTCCTCGTCCACCGCGAAGAACGAAAGCTGGCGGCCGGTGAGCTGGTCCAGCAGGGACACCAGGCCGAACAGTTGCAGCGTCGCAGGCGCGAGTTTCGCGCCGCCTTCATCCGATTGGTGGCGGATGTCGTAGGCGACGAGCTGCATGTTGCGGTCCAGGATCGGCACGCGCACGAAGGGAAGGACTTCCACCTCGATGCCGGAGTCATGGTCCATCTGGGATTGGGCGGTCAACGGTGACATGGATTTCAACTTCAGTCAGGCTTTGGAAAGCGAATGGGGGAGGACCGGTGCATCGGCGTGTCCGCCGGGCCCGTAGAGGAGCGGTGGCGCCTCGCCGGCGCCGCGCAGGATGCCGAGTGCCCGGCGCACCCCGCGCAGTTGGTGTTCGACGATGCTGCCGTTGGTCTCGTTCATGCGCCGGCAGTCTTCGAGCTGGCTGCGGATCCGCCGCCAGGTGCCCGACGATTCACGCGGCGCCGCAAGGTCTTCCAGTTGCCGACGCTCCGCCTCGAGCGATTCCAGGCGCAACAGCAGCCGCGCCTTGGCGGAGGTCGCCGCGTCCAGCGCCACCGGATCGAGCTGGTCCAGTGCCTCGCGTTCGGCGTCGAGCGTGCCGCGCAACGCGTCCACGGACGAAGCCATTTCCGCGTACACGGCGCGACGGGCATCGTCGAAGTCGGGCGCGAGCGGCATGTCAGCCAATTTGTTTCTCCAGCGCGATCAGGCGTTCGGCGACGCGCTGCGGGTCCACCTTGTAGGTGCCGTCGGCGATCGCCTGGCGGATGCGCTCGACGTGCTTGGTGTCGACCGGCGCGTCGGTCGCGCGCGTGGCCGCGCCGAGGGCGCGCGCCGATTCGGTGAGTTGTACGTGGTCGCCGCCCTGCGCCGGGACGCTGGCCGGGGCCCTGGAGGCTGCCGAATCGAGGTCGCCGGGCACGGCAGGCTTGGCGCCGGTTGCCGCCGTTTGCGGAGCCGTCGGGCCGCCGGGATGGATCGTGTTGTTCATGGGAATCTCCCGCCACTCCTGCCGATTGGCCTATGGATCGGCCGCTTTTGACAAAACTTTAGAGTTGCCGGGCAGGCCGGCTTCCGCGCCAGCGCCGCGTTCACGGCAGCGTCTCCACGACGCCGGGATCGCGAACCTTGCCCTGCACCACGCAGTCGCAACTGAGGCTGCGCACCCGTACCAGGTCGCCCCGGTCGCCCGCCTGCAGCGCGACGCCGCCGGCCCGCACCAGTATTCCATCCATCCGCGCCACCAGGCTCACCTGTTGGCCGCGCTGCACCACTTCGCGGGCGGTCAGCATCCCGGGCGTCAGCACGGTGTCCGCGCCCACGGGGCGGCGGAGGTGGCGCCCGTAAACTTCTGCCGAATCGGCCAGATAGCCATAACCCAGCCGCGCCACGTCCTGCTCCTCGGCACGGACATCGCCGTTGTTGATGACGTCGCCCCGTGCCAGCGCGCGGCTGCTCACGAGCACCTTGCGGAAGATCTGCACGCGCACCGGAACCCGCACGGTCCAGCTCGCACCGACCGCGCACGACACCGCGACCGACACGCGCGACGAACCACGGCCGAGATCCGGCGCCTCGACCTGGAGTTCACCGGAGCAGGCCGGCAAGCGCAGGCGCGAATCGAGCGCCTCGGCCTCCGCGACGACGCGCGCGCCGGCAGGCGCCGCCTGGCGCACCGCCTGGACGGCCGTCGCCTGCAGTTCCGGCAGCGGCTGCACCGCGGCCGCGTGGACGGTGCCCGCCATCGCAATCAGCAGCGTCGCCGCGACGGTCATGCGTTTCATGCGCCGTCCTCCGCCAACACCCCCAGTTGCTTCTGGATCGCCTCGAGGTCGGCCTGCATCGCGGGCACCAGTTCGTCGCAGCGCCCGCTTTCGCCCTGGTCGAGGGCCGCGTCCAGTTGTCCCCGGCGCTGTTCGAATCGGCGCAGGTTTTCCTGCACCACCTCGAGCGCCGGCAACGTCGATCGGGCATGGCGCAAATGCGCCATCCAGGCGCGCAGCGAGGCCGCGTCCAGCCACCGGCGGTCGACCCTGGTCGGTGTTCGCGCCAGCAGGTCCAGCCCGTGGCGAAGTGCGTCGCAGGATTCGCGCACCATCCGTATGGCGCCGGCACCATCGGCCGCGGCCGGGTGCGGGACGCCCAGCAATGTCGATTGCCGGGCCGCGACCGCAGCATGTTCGACCGCATCGAGATGGCGGGAGCATTCCTCGCCGCTGCGCTGCATTTTCGCCAGCAGCCCTGCGCCGCTGCGCGCGCAATCCGACAAGCCGTCGCTCGCCTGTTCGAGCGCTTGCAGGCGCGACCGGGCTTCTCCGAGGGCGGCACCGGTGGCGTCGAGCGTGCCGCGCAGCGCCTCGATGCCTTCGCCGGCACTGTCGATCCGCGCGAGGCCGCCGGCCACCGTGTCCTCCAGCGTGCCGGAGAAACCATCGACTGCTTCGGTCACGGTCTCGATTTCGGCGGTGGCTGCCGCCGTCTTCTCCGCAAGTTGCTTGACCTCGTCGGCAACCACCGCAAAGCCGCGCCCGGATTCTCCCGCCCGGGCCGCCTCGATCGCCGCATTCAACGCCACCAGGTTGGTCTGGTGCGCGATGTCCTGAACCACGGCGGTCAAGCGGGCGATTTCCTCGAAGAAACTGGTGAACCGTTCGTGGGTACGAGTAATCCCGGAGAGTGTGCCCCGCAGCAGGCGCAACTGTCCGCCGAGTTCTGCAAGACCCCGGTTGCCGGCGCCGACCGTTTCCACGCCCTGCCGCAGCGATGCATCCGCCTGCCGCGCAAGCGACGTGATTCCGTCGCCGTCCCGTGCCACGCCGTCGAGATGTTGGCGCGCGCCGGCCAGTTGGTCCGGCAATACGCGCAGGCGCTGCCCCAGTCGGCGGGCGCCGGCCAACACCAGTCCCTGCTGTTCCAGCGCGCGCAGCCACGCTCCTTCCTGCTCGCGCGGCGGCCCCGCAGACAACAACGGCGCCAGGGCCCGCGCGGCCGCCGGATGCTGCTGCGCGAGCTCGCGGACGCGCTGCCGATCGCCGGCGGCCAGGGCCGCGGCCAGGGCCTCGACGTGACTGCCCAACAAGAAGAATCCCATCGTTGAAAGTTGCTCCGGAAACCAGGGTGGATCGTGGTGCGCTGCGCCTCGCCACTGGATCGGCGGATGGCCGCGCCCCTTGAGTGAAGCAAGCCGCATGCCACGACGAATACGAAACAGCGAACGCGGGGATCCGGGAACGGTCGACCAGCCATTCGGCCCGTGGGCCACGCAACGCGCCTTCCCTGCGCGACTGCACGCTTCAGCGAAAACCGGCGCCGGGTTCCCCGGTCGCCGCTTTACATCCTCAAGCTTTGGCGAAAGCGGCCGATCACCCTGTTGCGGCCAACGCTTCCGTCGGATTTCCGTCATCGGCGGCGGCAAGCTTCCGCCGCAGCGGCAGGATTCCGCCGCCGCCGCAACACCAAAAAACCGCCTCCCCGGCGTGAAACCCGCATGGCAGCGCGCTCTCCGGCCGCTGGCACGCATATTGCTGCTTGCCCGGCGGACACCTTTGGTGGAGCCGCCATGAGCAACCCATCCGACCCGCTGTTCGGCATCCATGCCCGCGCACTCGACGTGTGGCAGCGGCGTGCCGAAGCGATCGCCGGCAAC
>DASSOQ010000024.1:0-4055 GCA_035700365.1 Rhodanobacteraceae bacterium
CGAGTCGTACAGCTCCCGCTGCTTGCCCGACAGCACCACCCGCCTCGCGATCTCGGTCTTCTCGGGAAGTTCGGAGACCACCTGCGCCTTGGTGCGCCGCAGGATGAAGGGCGCGATCCGGTGGTTGAGGCGCGCCTGGCAGTCGGCATCGGCCTGGCGCTCGATCGGGAGCCGGTAGTGGCGGCGGAACGATCCCTCGTCGCCGAGCAGACCGGGCACCGCGAGGTCGACCTGCGACCAGAGTTCCCCCAGGTGGTTCTCGAGCGGCGTGCCGGTCATGCAGATGCGCCGCCGGGCCGCGATCGACAGCAGCGCGCGCCGAGCCTGGGTGCGCGGGTTCTTGACCTGCTGCGCCTCGTCCAGCACAACCAGCGCGAATGGCTGTTCGCGCAGGACCTGCAGGTCACGGGGCAGCAACGCGTAACTCGTGAGGATCACGTCGTGCCCGGCAAGCCGGTCGAAACTCTTGACCCGCTCCGGCCCGTGCAGGGTCAACACCTTGAGCGACGGCGCGAAACGCGCGGTCTCGGCCTCCCAATTGGGAATCAGGCTGGTGGGCGCGACGACGAGCGCCGGCTGCGTCAGCGCGGAACTCTGCTTGAGGACGAGGATGTGCGCGAGCATCTGTACGGTCTTGCCGAGGCCCATGTCGTCGGCCAGCACGCCACCCAGGCCAGCCGCGGCCAGTGCGTTCAACCAGCGCAACCCCTCCCGCTGGTAGTGGCGCAGTTCGCCGACCAATCCCGCGGGCACGGCATCGGACGCGTGTTCCGATGCTTCGCGCAACCGCGTGGTGAATCCGGTCAGGTCCTTCGGCGCATCGAGCTTGCCGCCCTTCGGCAACGCCCCGGCGAACTCCTCCAGGCGGCCGGCCTGCACGCGCGGCAGGCGCAGCTTGTCGCGCGGGTGCGCGAGGTATTCGGCGAGCGGCGCGAGCAGCTTGCGCAGCACCGCCAGCGGCACCGCCACCCGGCGGCGATCGTCGACCGGCGCATACCACACCGCATCGTTGGTCTCGTTCTCCGGCGCGGTCAGCGACAACGTGTGCTCGGACAGCGCGCGGGCGACCGTCGGCAGCAGGTTGACGCGCTTGCCCTCGACCTCGATCCCCATCTCGAAATCGAAGGCCTCGCCTCCGTCGTCCGCGCGCGCGACGCCATACCAGCGCGGTGGCCCCTCCAGCACCTCGAACGGAAACGTCGAGTCGTACTCGACCATGAATCCGTCGTGTTCGAGCTTCTCGCGCACACCCAGCCACCGTGCCGGCGTGTTGACCTCCAGCGCTCCGGCATAACCCTTGCCGGGGAACACCCATGCGTCTTCCGGCAGCGCGTCGGCCATGTCCCACGGCAGGCCCTCGCAATCCACCGCCGGCGCAAGCCCGAACGTCTCCATGCGCTCCATCGTGGCCAGTTCCTCGGCCCGCTTGCGCATGATCTCTACCAGCTTGCCGTTGCGCACGCGCCGCACGATCGCCTCGCCGCCGCGACCCGGCAGGCGCTCGCCGCCGTAGTCGAAAGCCAGGCGGGCGTAGGCGAGCGGCGGGGTTCCCGCGCCGATGCGGGGATGCCGGGTGAGCGCGCGGAAAATCATCACCGGTTTGGGCGAGACATCCGAGCGCTGTACCGCGTCGAACGCCTGCGGCACCGGCACGCGCGCGGCCCATGCCGACGCGGCCATGCGCTCGGCCAGCGCTTCGGCATATTCGGGGGCGAGCGGCGGCGCGTCGATCAATGCCACTTCCGCGGCGCCGGCTTCCAGCGGACCGAATTCCGCACGTTCCGGGTCGAGGTACCACAGCCCGCCGACGCGAACCACGCGCTGGTGCGCCGGCAGCTTGGGGAACAGTCGCTGGCGCCCGTCACGCTCGAGCTGCCAGTCCCATTCCAGGGGGCGCGGCTTGCCCAGCGCCAGCCGCAACCCCGCGACCCCTCCCAGGAGGCTCGGGGCGGACGTCAGGATCTCGCGCAACAGTGCGTCGCCGAAAGCCCCGGCAAGTTGCGCATAGCTGCGGCCCTTGCGCCGGGTCTGCGGCAAGCCGAGGACGCTGGCCGCCAGCCGGGCATCCGCTTCGGGCAGTACCGCGTGCAGCAACTGCTTGGGGTCGAGCGGTACGGCGCGGCCGAGGCGGCCCTTGGCCACGGTTTCCAGCAACACGGGTGCGACCTCGATGCGCGCCAGCGGCGGCTCGTCCTGCAGCATTTCCAGCAGGAAGCCGAGGGTGGGCCCAGCGGCGTTGACCGCAGGGTCATCCGGGGCCTTGGCGAGCAGGCGGGTCCATTCGGCAGGCAAGTGGGACGCCCGCGTGGGGTGGCGCGGTACGGAGGTCTCCTGCGGGTCGCTGCGGTGTTGCATGCGCGCTGGGCACTCAAAAGGCTCAAGCATACACGTACTTTTGCGATCATCCATGATCGCTGCGCCGCCCAGCCACGAGGTCGCCGCGTCGCATTCACCTAACAGGCACCCGAACGGGCATCGCTGCGCTGACTTTCCGCCAAAAGCCGCTTCGAGTCGCCGCCGATTTGCCCGTGAAAAGGACCTGCCGCCGACTTCAGCCGAACAGGGTTTCGGGGTATTCGGGCTTGCGCTCGCGGGCGAGCAGCGAATGCAGGGCGGCGGTGGGGGTCATCTCACCCCGCAGGACAGCCTGGACGTGCTGCGAGATCGGCAGGTCGAGATCGTGGCGATGCGCCAGCCGCATGACCTCGTCGGCCGCGACGGTGCCCTCGACTACCTGGCCGATGTGGGCCAGCGCCTCGTCGAGCGGCACGCCGCGGCCCAGTGCCTGCCCGAACCGGTAGTTCCGCGACAGTTGGCCGGTGCAGGTGAGCACCAGGTCGCCGAGTCCCGCGAGGCCCATCAGGGTTTGCGGCTGCGCGCCCAGCGCCGCACCGAGCCTGAGCATCTCGTTCATGCCGCGGGTGATGAGTCCAGCCCGCGCGTTCAGGCCGAGCTCCATGCCGTCGGCCACGCCGGTCGCGACCGCAAGGACGTTCTTCATGGCGCCGCCGAGTTCCGCCCCCAGCATGTCGTTGCCGGTGTAGGCGCGGAAGGTGTGGTTGTGCAGCAGCTCGGCAACGCGGTGGGCGAAGGCATCGTCGCCGGAGTGGACCGTCACCGCGGTGGGCATCCCGGCTGCGACCTCGCGCGCGAACGAAGGCCCGGTGACCACGGCCGCGGGGGTGCCCGGCAGGCGTTCGGCCACCAACTCGTGGAGAAAGCGCCCGGTGCCCGGCTCGAAGCCCTTGGTCGCCCACGCAAAGCCCGCCGCGGCCGGGAGCGAGGGTACGGCTTCATCCAGCAGCTGGTGGAACCCGTGGCTCGGGACCACTACCAGCGCCAGATCGACGGCGTCCAGCGCCTCGGCGAGATCCGGCACGCACGCCAACTCGGCCGGCAGTTCCAGGTCCGGCAGGTAGCGCCGGTTCCGGCGGCTGGCTGCGATCCCGGCCAGCGCGGCCGCATTGCGGCCCCACAGGCGGGTCGTGATGCCATTGCCGCACAACAAGGCGGCCAGTGCGGTGCCCCACGAACCGGCGCCGAGGACGGCAACCGTCGCGCGCGAACCCATGGTTCAGGCGTTCAGCGTCGGCTTGTCGCCGCCATTGCCGAGCTGACCCTGTTGCTGCGCCTGCTGCTGCTGTTGCTGGGCATACAGCGCGTCGAAATTGATCGGCTGGAGCAGCAGCGGCGGGAATCCGCCGTTCAGGACCAGGTCCGAGATGGTCTGCCGCGCGAACGGGAACAGCACGTTGGGGCAATACGTCGCCAGCACCGTCGTGAGGTTCTGCGGGTCGAAGCCGACGAACGAGAACACGCCGGCCTGGTGGACCTCGGCGAGATAGGCGGTATGCTCGTTCAGGGTGCAGGTCACCGTGAGGGTCAACACCACCTCGTAGTTGCCGCCATCCAGGGCATTGGCCTTGTGGCTCAGGTTGAGCTGGACCTGCGGCTGGCCTTCCTCCTGGAACACCTTGGGCGCATTCGGAACTTCGAACGAGACGTCGCGCGCGTAGATCTTCTGCAGCGCCATCTGCATCTGGGGGGCGGCTTGG
>DASSOQ010000025.1:0-7344 GCA_035700365.1 Rhodanobacteraceae bacterium
CGGGCGTCGAGGGGCTGGTCGGGGGCTGCGGACATGGTTGCGAAATCATCAATACGGGTGACGGGTGCGAAATGCAAGCGCGGGGGCGAGCGACGAGGCCGGAGGGCGGCCGATGCGGCGCCCTCGCAACCCGTTCCCCCCCATGCCGACCCATCGGCGCGCCGCCCGCTACAATCGCGGGCGTTTGGGGACCGCCCGCATGCTCACCCACCTCTCCGTCCGCAATTTCGCCGTGGTCGAAGGTGCCGAACTCGAATTCGGGCCAGGCCTCACCGTGGTGACCGGGGAAACCGGCGCCGGCAAGTCGCTGCTGGTCGACGCGTTGCTGCTGCTGTCCGGAGCACGCGCCGACACCGGCATGGTGCGCGCCGGTTGCGAGCGCGCGGAGATCTCGACCGAATTCGATCTCGCGGACGCCCCCGCCGCGCGCGCGTGGCTCTCCGACCAGGCCTTCGACGACGAGGACGGCGGCTGCCGCTTGCGTCGCGTGATCGCCGCGGAAGGCGGCTCGCGGACGTGGATCAACGGACGCACGGCGTCGCTCGCGCAACTGTCGGAACTCGCGGCGAAGCTGGTCGAAATCCACGGCCAGCACGAGCACCAGGCGCTGCTGGATCGCGGCCAGCAGCTGCAGGTGCTGGACGCATTCGGCGACAACGGCGACGCGGTCGCCAGGGTCGCCGAGCTGGCGCTTCGGCACCGCGGCATCGTGGCGCGCGAACGCGAACTGCCGGGTGGCGACGACCGCTCCGCGCGCATCGACCTCCTGCGCCATGAAATCGCGGAACTGGAGCGCTGGGCATTGCCCGCCGATGCGCTCGCCGACCTCGACGCCCGCCACAAGCGGCTCGCAAACGCCGGCAAGCTGGCGGAAGGCTCTTCCGGCATCGCCGAGCTGCTGGACGGCGACGCCGAATTCGCGGCGATCCGCACGGTGGTGCGTGCCCACGCGGAACTGGAACGGCTGGCCGGGCTCGATCCCGCGCTGCAGGCGCCACTGGAACTCATCGACAACGCGCGCATCCAGCTCGGAGAGGCCGCCGATGCCCTGTCCCGCTACGCGCAGGACCTCGACCTCGATCCGGAAAGTTACGCCGAAGCCGACGCGCACCTGACCGCCCTGCACGATCTTTCGCGCCGCCACCGCCTGCCGGTCGCGGAACTGCAAGCGCATCTTGCCGGGCTGCGCGGGGAACTGCAGGGGCTGGAAGATGCCGGCGAATCGCTCACCAGGCTGGCCGCCGAACGCAAGCAATGTTTCGCCGACTACGGCGTCGCCGCCTCCGCGCTGTCCGGGCGCCGCGCGGCCGCCGCGACGACACTCGGCAAGGCGGTCACCGGACTGATGGACGAACTCGGCATGACCGGTGGCTCGTTCGCGGTGGACGTGCAACCCCAGTTTTCCGGTGAACCCGACCCGCAGGGCCGCGAGCGCTGCGAATTCACGGTCAGCGCGAATCCCGGGATGCCGCTGCGGCCGCTGCGCAAGGTCGCCTCGGGCGGCGAGCTGTCGCGGATCGGGCTCGCGATCGAAGTCGCCGCGCTTGGCGCCGACAGCGTCGGAACAATGGTGTTCGACGAGGTCGACGCCGGCATCGGCGGCGCGGTGGCGGAAACGGTCGGCGCGAAACTGCGTGCGCTCGGTTCACGCTGCCAGGTGCTTTGCGTCACCCACCTGGCGCAGGTCGCCGCGCAGGGACATGCCCATTTGTCGGTCGCCAAGACCGTCGAGGGCGATGCCACCCGCACCCGGATCGAGGCCCTGGATGCCGCCGGCCGCAAGGAAGAACTCGCGCGGATGCTCGGGGGCGTCGAGATCGACCGCGAAACCCGCGCGCACGCGAAGAAGATGCTGGAGAAGGCGCAGATCACGTAGGAGCGGCCCTTGGCCGTGGCCGCTGTTGCGCCGGGTCGCGGCCATGGGCCGCTCCCACACATGTCTTCTTTGCCTTCGGCCGCACGTCACCGTGACGTGCACCAACGTCCGGTGGAAGCGGCTGCGCCGGTTCCACCCCACGAGTCCCGGATCAGGACTTTTTCTTCTTGGGGCGAACGTACAACACGAGGCTGTGGTCGACGATCTCGTAGCCATGCCTGGCGGCGATCTCGCGCTGCAGCTTCTCGATATCCTCGTTGACGAATTCGATGACCCGCCCGGTCTCGACGTCGATCATGTGGTCGTGGTGCTGGCCGCGGTCCAGCTCGTAGACCGCCTGGCCGCCTTCGAAGTTGTGCTTGATCACGAGGCCCGCCGCCTCGAACTGGGTCAGGACGCGGTACACCGTCGCGAGGCCTATGTCCTCGGAGCCCTCGAGCAGGGTCTTGTAGATGTTCTCGGCCGTGAGATGGTCGTGGCTGTGCTCAAGGATTTCCAGCACGCGGATGCGCGGATGGGTCACCTTCAGGCCGACATTGCGCAGTTCCTGGGATTCCATAGGCTGAACTCCGGCAAGCTGGTGCTGTCCCTGATCCGGACCAGAAGACTTGCTAGTGTATCATTCGCGGTCCGGAGTCCGGCTCACTACGATGCGCAAAACGATCCCTACCCTCCTGCTCGCCGCGGCGTCCCTGTCGATGCTCGGCGGCTGCCACGCGATCTACCGGCCCGACGTCCAGCAGGGCAACCTGCTGATCGGCAAGAACGTCAGCGAGCTGAAACCGGGCCTGACCAAGCAGCAGGTGCTGGCGCTGCTCGGCACGCCCTCCGTGGTCAGCCCCTTCGACCAGAACCAGTGGAACTACGTCGCCACGCTGCAGCGTCGCGGCGGCACGGTGAAGGAACGCACGCTCACGTTGTATTTCGACAACGACACCCTGGTGCGCACCGACGGCGACTTCATGAAGGAGACGCCGCAGGAACTGCTGCGGGAGAGCCACAAGTACGGCCCGCTGTACCCGACCAACCTGACCAAGGAACAGCAGAAGGAACTGGAGAAGAAGCAGAAACAGGGCGGTGGCGGCTAAGAAGCAGCGCGTTACATTCGCTGTGGTAGGTTGGCGCTGAGCGGAGCGAAGCCCAACAACCGACCCGCGCATCATGGGCTATGGGCGTGGTGTCGCGGCGCTGTTGGGCTTCTCGCGGAACAAGTCCGAGGTCAGCCCAAGCTACAGAAGCTTCGCCCATTGGCGTCTATTCGCGTTTATTTACGGACTGCATCCTCGCTCGAAGCCTGCGACCTTCCTTCGGATCGATCTTGAGCGGCCGATAGATTTCCACGCGATCGCCATCGCGCAGCCGGGTGTCGAACTCCGCGCTCCGTGCGAAGATACCGATGCGGCCGGGATGGATTTCGATGTCGGGCCGCGACTCGCGAATCTGCGCCGCCTCGATCGCCTCGGCGACGGTGGCATCGGGCGGCAGCCGCAACACCCTTTCGAACACGCGGCCGGCTTCGGCGTACACCACCGAGACGCGGATGCGCCGGCTTTCAGCCATACGCGCGCTTGGCCTCGGCGCAGAAATCATCGACCATCCGGTCGGCGAGCTTCTTGAAGCCGAGCCCGAACGCGAAGCCGGTCAGCTTGTTGCTGACCTCGAAGTCGAGCTCCAGCGCAACCTTGCAGCCGCCATCGCCGAGCGGTGTGAACGACCACACCCCGTGCAGCCAATCGAACGGACCATCGACGAAGTGCATGCGGATGCTGTGCGGACGATCCAGCGTGTTGCGGGTGGAAAAATGCTGAATCACACCCGCGAAGCGCAGGTCCAGCCGCGCGACGAGGCGCTGGTCGTCGTGCTCGGTGACGTGCGCGCCCAGGCACCAGGGGAAGCGTCTCGGGTAAGCTTCCACGTCGTTGACGAGGTCGAACATCTGTTCCGGCGTGTAGCGAACCAGCGCGTGGCGGTGGATCTGCACGAAGACTCCTTGAAGCGCAGCGCAAGCCGCGCGCGCAAACGGTCCCCATTGTACCGAGCATGGCCAGCAAAAAAGGCAAACAAGGCAAGGGTATGGCGACGATCGCGCTGAACAAGCGCGCGCGCCACGAATACCATATCGACGAGCGCTACGAGGCCGGCGTCGCGCTGGAAGGCTGGGAGGTGAAGAGCCTGCGCGCCGGGCGCATCAACCTGACCGAGGCGTACGCACTGGTCAAGGGCGGCGAACTGTACCTGTTCGGCGCGTCGATCCCGCCGCTGCTGTCGGCCTCGACCCACGTCATCGCCGACGAGCGCCGCACCCGCAAGTTGCTGCTGCACCGCGCCGAGATCGACAAGCTGATCGGCGCGGTCGAGCGCAAGGGCCTCACCCTGGTGCCGCTTGCGATGTACTGGAAGAACAACCGCGCCAAGCTCGAGATCGGCATCGCGCGCGGCAAGCAGGCGCACGACAAGCGCGCCAGCGAGAAGGAGCGCGAGTGGAACATCGAGAAGCAGCGCACCTTGCGCGCGCACAACCGCGGCGCCTGACAGGCGCGAAAGCAACCGGAGGGAGAGCCATCCGCTCTCGCGCTACGCGCGCGTTCGCTGCGCTCCGCCCTTCGTTCCGCAGGGGGAGGAAAAGCCCGAAAGCTCACCCCTTCGGAACGAAGGGGGTCGCGCCGCAGGCGCGGGGGATGCGCTCTTCAGTATCCCGCCGGGATGTACTTGAACCGCTGCATCTGCTCGCGATGGTCGGTGATGATCCGTTGCACCTGCTCGCCCGTCAGCGCCTCGCGCCACTGGTTGGCGCGGCCCTTGTAGAAGAATCGTGTCTTCTCGTCGACCGACTCCACGAAGCCGTGCTTTCGCTCCAGCGCCGACAGGGTCTGGAACGACGTGTGCTTCACGGCGCGATCCACCCGCGCCTTGTCCTGTCCGAGGTTGATCAGCTTCGCGGCCTTGCCGAAGTGCTTGGCGGGTTTCTCCAGCAGGTCCTCGTAGCGCAGCACCAGCACCTTGTCGGGTGCACGCCCGGCCATATCGGCCCAGCTCCTCACGTGAGTCGACCAGGAACCGATGATGTGGCTGACGAACAGGTCGTCGTTCGCCGATGCCACCCGGTCGTCGCCCAGCCGATCGATCGCCTGCTCCGTGGTCAATCCGAAGTGATGGGTCATGCTGACGGCCACGTCCAGCGGGTTGCGCACCACGTAGATCGCGCCACCCGTCACCTGCCAGTTGAACAGCGGCAGGCCCTCGAACGTGCCGCACATGTTGTGGGTCTTCACCAGGCGCGTGCCCTGCGCCTGGCGCGCGATCAGCGCATGGACCTGGGGACGCAGGGCGACCAGCTCTTCCGGGGAAAGCCCGGTATTCGGCCGGCCCGCGAGCTCCGTGAAACGCGCGGCGCTCGCCTCCTCGTCGGTGAAACCGCGCAATTCGTTCGGCGCCAGCGGGGTCGGTCGATTGGCGATGAGGTTCGCCAGGAACGCCCGCAACCAGGTGTTGCCGGATTTCGGATAGGACGCCAGCCAGACGATGCTTCCCATGAAGCGGCAACCCGTGGAATGAACGAACTTGGCATGATGCCAGCCGCCGCGATTGATTTCCCGCACCCGAGCCCGCATCATGGACGTCCCCGGGGGCGACCTGGCTTCGACGGGGGCAGTGAAGTAGCTTGGAGCATGCCGAGGGCGTCATCTTCCTCGTTAATCCGGTGGCAAAAAACTAGACGCGAACGACGACGTCTACGCTCTGGCCGCTTAAGGCCTAGCCCCGAACCCATCTTGTGCCTGTGCTCGTGGGTGTAGGGTCATCATCACGGGATCGCCGTCGGTTGCCGCTGGTCGGCCGATGGCTAAAACAAAACCCGCTGGTCCCGCGGTGCGCTTTGTCCAGCGTGCTGCTTCGGGACGAGACTGAACGCTGGACTAAGCATGTAGCGCCGGGCGCGGAGCGCCTTCGGACGGGGGTTCGATTCCCCCCGCCTCCACCAGATACAAGGGAGCCGCCCTCGTGGCGGCTTTTTTGCGCCTGGCAGAGGCGGGTGCGGCATTGAGCCTCGTTCAACAATTCACTCCCGCCAACTTCCGGCACACGTCCCGCGTTTCGCCCTGACGCTATAGTCGAAGTTCGACTTCCGGGGAACCCACGATGCGTCACGCCCTCACGTTCGCCATTGCCCTCGCCTTCGTTTCGCCCGGTGTCATTGCCGCCGCACCGCCTTCGTCGGCTCAGACGGTGAGCACACCCGCTGCGCAATTGCACGCGCTGTTCGACAAGGCCTGGAACGAGCAACACGCCGAGCCACCCGCGGGCGCGACGGATTACAAGCTGCTGTGGGGCGACCCGAGCATCGCGCACGAGCAGGAACAATTGACGCAGGCGAAGGCAAACCTGGCCGCGCTCAAGAAGATCGACAAGTCGAAGCTGTCACCGAACGACCAGTTGAGCTACCGCCTGTTCGAATACCAGTTGCAGGACGCGATCGCGGCCGCGGCGTACGCGGATGAGGCGCAAGGCCTGATCACGCAACTGTGGGGCCCGCAGCTTGCCGGTATCGAGTTCAAGGATTCCCGCTACGACGACGCCAAGGGTTACGAAACGCTGGTCCGCAAGTTGAATGCGGTGGGGCCGTACCTCGCGGCGTTCGCCGAACGGCTGCAACAGGCGATCGACAAGGGCATCACCCAGCCGCGCGCGGTGATGGAACGCGTGCCGGACGAGATCCAGGCCAACATCGCGGAGGACCCCACGACGAGCCCGTTCTACGCCCCATTCAAGAACCTGCCGGACTCGATCCCGGCCGACCAGCAGGCGAAGCTGCGGCGCGAGGCCCGGGATGCGATCACCCGGGTGGTGAATCCCGCCTACGCGAGGTTCCTGAAGTTCTTCGAAGACGATTACCTGCCACGCGCGCGCAGCAAGGCCAGCGTGTCCAACCTGCCCGGCGGCTCGGACTACTACGCGTACCTTGTGCGCCACTACACCACCACGGACATGACGCCCCGGCAGGTCCACGACATGGGTCTGAAGCTGGTCGCGCAGATCCACCGCGAAATGGAGACCGTGTTCAGGCAGATCGGTTTCAAGGGCAGTTACAAGGAATTCGTGCACCACCTGCGCACGGATCCGAAGTTCTATTACAAGGATCCGGATGACTTGCTGGAGGCGTACCGCGCCGCCGCCAAGCGCATCGACCCGTACCTGACCGACGTGTTGAGCCTGTGGATGCAGCCGCGCCAGCCGTGGGGCGTGCGCGTGATCCCGGCGTCGCTCGCGCCCAACACCTACCCCGCCTACGCGGACGTGCCGTACATGAGCGTGAACCTGTACAAGCCCGGGACGCGCCCGAAATATTCGATCCAGGTGCTGACCTGCCACGAAGGCCGGCCCGGTCACAATCTGCAGATCCCGGTGGCCCAGGAACTGGACAACCTGCCGAAGTTCCGCCGCTACGCCTACTACAACGCCTTCGGCGAGGG
>DASSOQ010000026.1:0-6226 GCA_035700365.1 Rhodanobacteraceae bacterium
CATCCGTGCGAGTACCGGGACCAGCGGCATCTCGATCTCGGTGAACACCTTCTGCAAGCCGGGCTCGGCCTGGAGCTGCGGCCAGAGCGCCTGGTGCAGCCGCAACGTGATGTCGGCGTCCTCGGCGGCGTAGCGGCAGGCGGTGTCGAGGTCGACCTGCGAGAAGGGGATCTGCCTGGCGCCCTTGCCGCAGATGTCCTCGTAGTGGACGGTGTCGTAGGCCAGCCAGCGCCTGGCCAGCGTGTCCATGTCGTGGCGGCTCGCGGTCGCGTTCAGCACGTAGGATTCCAGCATCGTGTCGAACTCGATCCCGCGCACCACGATGCCGTAGTGCGACAGCACGTTGCTGTCGTACTTGGCGTGCTGGCCAAGCTTGGGCCGCTGCGGATCCTCGAGGATCGGCTTCAGCGAAGCGAGCAGTTCCCCGAGGGCGAGCTGCTGCGGCACCCCGGTGCAGTCGTGGCCGATCGGGATGTAGCAGGCGCGGCCGGCCTCCACCGCGAACGACAGGCCCACGAGCTCGGCCCGCATCGGATCGAGCGAAGTGGTTTCGGTATCGAAGGCGATCAGGTCTGCGCCCGCGAGTTTGGCCAGCCATTCGTCGAGTTGCGGCTGGGTGGTGACGAGATCGTATTGCGGTTCGGGACCGGGGGCCGGGGACGGGGGAGCGGCCATCGCCGAGGATCGTGTTTGCCCGCCTGCGCCCATTCCGGGCAAGGCCGTTCCGGTGGCGACAGCGGCCTTTGTCCGCTGTTCCCCGTTCCCTGTTCCCTGATGTTCCAGCTCCTTCAACGCCTGCCGGAACTCGTAGCGCGTATACAGTTCGCGAAGCGCCTCGGTGTCGCGCGGACGCAGCAGGAGCTCGCCCGGAGCGACGTCGAGGGCGAGATCGGTGCGGATGGTGGCGAGCTGCCGCGACAGCGGCAGTTGCTCCAGGGCGGCGCGCAGGTTTTCGCCGATCTTGCCACCGACCTCGCCGGCGCGCGCGATGACGGCGTCGAGCGTCCCATACTGGTTCAGCCACTTGGCCGCGGTCTTGGGCCCGCATTTGGCGACGCCCGGGATGTTGTCGATGCTGTCGCCCATCAGGGCGAGGTAATCGACGATCCGCTCCGGGGGCACGCCGAACTTTTCGATCACGCCTGCCCGGTCGAGGCTGGAACGGGTCATGGTGTTGACCAGCGTGACGCGCGGACCGACCAATTGCGCGAAATCCTTGTCGCTCGTCGAGACTTCCACATCGATGCCGTCCGCCGCGGCACGCTGTGCGAGGGTGCCGATCACGTCGTCGGCCTCCACGCCCGGGACATTGAGGATCGGAAAGCCGAGTGCTTCCACGATTGCGAGCATCGGTGCAACCTGCGAACGCAGGTCGTCCGGCATCGGTGCGCGGGTAGCCTTGTACGCGGGATACAAATCGTCGCGGAAGGTCCGGCCCGGCGCATCCATCACGAATGCCGCGAAATCCGGTTTGTCGTTCAGGATCGCCCGGAGCATGCCGACCACGCCGAACAGCGCACCGGTCGGCTCTCCCGCGGCATTGCTGAGCGGCGGCAGCGCGTGGAAGGCGCGGTACAGGTAACTGGACCCGTCGATGAGTGTCAGCTTGGGCATCCGGCGATTGTCGCATGCACCCCGCCTGCACGCCGCGGTCACGCCACCCCCGGGTATGCTGGCACGCAGGCGCAAAACGACGGAGACAGGCCGTGAAAACGCACGCGTGGTGGATCCTGGCGACCGCGGTTCTGGCGATGCCGGCCGCGCACGCCCAGAACGTCCTGGCGGCATCCTCGGCACCACCGCCACCTGGATCGGCCTTGCCGCCCCCCGGCATCAATGACAAGGGCTCGAAACCGCAGGCAGTACCGTTGCCTGACACCGGCATCCCACCGTCGGTCGCACCGGCCGCGCGCCAGCGGGACGCCAATGGACAAACGTCCGATGTCAGCGTGAGCACCAATGCCAACGGCGACACCATCGAGGAATATCGCCGCGGCGGGCGGGTCTACATGGTGCGCATCATTCCGAGGAACGGCGTCACCCAGACCTACCACTATGACAGCACCAACGGCAGCCTGATGCACGACCCCAAGCTCGGCCCGGTGTCGCCGGTGTATTACGACATCTACAAGTGGGGCAAGCCGAGCAAGTCCGCGAGTGGCGCGCCCGCCGAAGGGTCGACGAGCGGCGGGTAGCCGTCCGGCCTGCCATTCGGGGCCGTGCGTTCGGCCGCGTTGCCTCAGCCGTCCAGTTCCGGGTAGCGGCGGAAGATGCCGTCATTGTTGAAGGGAATGCGCCGGGGTGACGCGAGGTAAGCCGCGATGTTCGGCCGGGCCGCGATGCGGTCGTGCAGGTCGACGCACAGCGGCAGGTCGGCTTCGAGGCGGCGCATTGCCCTGGGGAAGGCGTAACGCAGGCCGGCGATGACCTGGAACAGCGACAGGTCGGCGCAGGTGACGGCGCTGCCGACCAGGCAGCGCCGGCGTCCGCGGCGGTTCTCCGCCAGCACGCGCTCGAACCAGCCCAGGTATTTCGGCAACCGTTCGCGCCGCAGGTGCCCGCCGCGACGTTTCGCTTCGTCGCGCTGGTCGTCGTAATAGAGGCTGCTCGCGATCGGGTGGTGGACGTCGTGGACCTCGGCCACGAGGTCCGTGATCGTCAATTGCAGCTGGTGGGTCCACAGCCGCCCGCTTTCGTCGGCGGGCGCGAGCCCGAGACGCGGGCCCAGGTACAGCAGGATGTTGGCGGTCTGGCCGATCAGGTTGCGCCCGGCCTTGAGGAACGGCGGCGCGAACGAGGCATGTCCGAAGGGCGGCTCCTCCAGCCAGTGCAGCAGCGCCGCTTCGCCGCCGCCCGAGCCCTCCGGCAGCCTCGCCACGTCCACGTAATCGGCGCCGGCGTCTTCCAGCGCGAGCCGGACGAACTCGCCGCGTCCCTGGATGGTGGGCCAGTAGTAGAGCTCGTAGCGCATGGCTGGGAGCGGAAAGCGGGAACAGGGAACAAGACTACTCCGACGGACTTGCCGGTTCCCGTGATCGCAGTTTCTTCGCTGCGGCTGGCGCCGCGGATCCATGAAGCCGGGTCGTCCGGGCAGGGAGCGCGCCTTGGCGCCCCGGTTCCCGATTCCCCTTCTCCTGTTCCCGCTTTTCGAACTCAGTGCCTGAAATGCCGGGTCCCCGTGAACACCATCGCCATGCCGTGCTCGTCGGCGGCGTCGATGACTTCCTGGTCGCGCATCGATCCGCCGGGCTGGATCACCGCGCGCACGCCGGTGCCCGCGGCAAGATCGATGTTGTCGCGGAACGGGAAGAACGCGTCCGACGCCATCACGCTGCCATCCGTGGAAAGCTTGGCATCGGCGGCCTTCATTGCCGCGATCCGCACGCTGATCACGCGGCTCATTTGTCCGGCGCCGATGCCGATCGTGGCGCCGCTCTTCGCGTAAACGATCGCGTTCGACTTCACGAACATCGCGACATGCCACGCGAACAGCAGGTCGCGCAACTGTTCGGCGTCGGGCACGCGTCGGGTGACCACCTTGAGGTCGGACAGCATCAGGGTGTCGACGTCGGAATCCTGGACCAGCAGGCCGCCCGCGACGCTGCGGACCTGGCGTTGCGCCACGCCGGGTGAAACGGGCCACGCGCCGGTGGCCAGCGCACGCACGTTGGGCTTCTTGCGCAGCGCGGCGAGCGCCGCCTCGTCGAATGCGGGCGCCACCAGCACCTCGACGAACTGGTTGGCGAGGATGCGCTGGACCAGCGCCCCGTCGATCGCGCGGTTGAAGGCGATGATGCCGCCGAATGCGGAGGTCGAGTCGCACGCAAAGGCGCGGCCGTACGCATCGACCGGATCGTCACCCAGCGCGACCCCGCAGGGATTCGCGTGCTTGACGATCACGCAGGCGGGCGTCTTGTCGAACGCCTTGACGCATTCGAGCGCGGTATCGGCATCGACGAGGTTGTTGTAGGACATTTCCTTGCCGGCCAGCACGCTGGCGCCGGCGACCGTGCCGGCCGACACGTTGCCGTCGACGTACAACGCCGCCGCCTGGTGCGGATTCTCGCCATAGCGAAGCTCCTGCGCCCGGCGCAGCGCCAGGTGCAGGGTCGGCGGGTACGCTTCGGTGGGTTCGCCTTCGGCACGCGCCGCCAGCCAATCGGCGATCATTCCGTCGTAGCGGGCGGTGTGCGCGAACACGCGCGCGGCGAGGCGCCGGCGCTGTTCGAAGGAGGTGCCGCCATCCCGGCGCAGCGTTTCGATCAGGTCGGGGTAGTCGGCCGGGTCACAGACCACCGCCACGCGTTCGTGGTTCTTGGCCCCTGCGCGCAACATCGCGGGACCGCCGATGTCGATGTCCTCGATCGCCTCGTCATAGGTGGTGCCGGCATTGGCCACGGTCCGCGCGAACGGGTAGAGGTTGACGACGAGCAGGTCGATGGGCGCGATCGCGAGGTCGCGCATCACGGCTTCGTCGGTGCCGCGGCGCCCCAGCAGGCCGCCGTGCACCTTGGGGTGCAGCGTCTTGACCCGCCCGTCCATGATTTCCGGGAAGCCGGTGAGGTCGCTGACCTCGCGCACCGGAACATCCGCCTCGCGCAGGCTGCGGGCGCTGCCGCCGGTCGAGATGATCTCGATTCCGAGCGCATGCAGGGCGCGACCGAGATCGGCCAGGCCGGTCTTGTCGGAAACGCTCAAGAGCGCGCGGCGCGTGGTGACGATTCCCGATCCGGTCATGGAGGAGGAGGACCCTTCGTTCAGCCGATGCCGAGTTCGCGCAGCTTCTTGCGCAGCGTGGCACGGTGGATGCCCAGCACCTCGGCGGCACGGCTCTGGTTGCCGCCGCTCCATTCGAGTACCTCGCGCAACAGCGGCAGCTCGATTTCGCGCAGCATCCGTGCGTACAACCCTTCACGGCACGGCGTGCCATTGAGGTCGGCGAGGTACCGGCGCGTGCTGGATGCCATGCATTCGCCGAGCGTGATCCCGGCTCCGCACCCGGACCCGTCGGACTGGCTGCGGGTTGCAATGGCGTTCGTATCGGGGCTGCCCATGAAGCGTCTGCAATCGGGAATGTACTGGTGCACATTCCGTGTGCGTGCGGATCGACGAGTCTACCAGCAGACGCTCGCGCTGCGCAGGCGGCTCATTCAAAACTGAACCGGAATGCCACCGCGCGCCTGCCCGGATCGGCCACCTCGAACGCCACCGCGGATGTCGCGCCGGCCGCGATCCCGGCAGCGCGCCTCGCTGCATCCGGCATGTACTCGGCCGGACGGAAACGGCGCATCGCGACCACGTTGTTGTCGAGGTCGGTGAGCTCGACCACGACGACCGGCCACGGCTGGCGGAAATCAGCGTTGTTGCGCACGGTCGCGGTGATCATCAGTGCCCCGGAAGCTTGCGGGTCGGGGCGTACATCACGCGACACCAGCTCCAGTTTCGATTCGTCCCGGATCGGAGGCAGCCGGCAGTCGATCACCTGGCACGCCCGCGCCACCCCTGCATGCGTCGCGGGATCCCGGAACAGGTCGACGCGCTTGATCCATGCAAGCTGCGCGGCCAGCACCAGCGCGAGTACCAGGCAGCCGAGCGCCCACGCCACGCCGGCCATACGGCGCCCGCGCGGGCGGACATACACCGGTGTGAGAGGCTCCGCGGGATCGGACACGACACCAGTGGGTGTGGTATCCCCGGACTCCAACGTGGCCTCGGTCGCTTCGGCGTCATCGGTTTCCACCGCATCGGATTCCGCCGCATCGATTTCCGCGTCATCGGTTTCCGCGGCAGCGGCCTGTTCCGTGGCGTCGTGCGCAAGCAACTGGTCGGCTCGCGGCGCCTCGCCCGGTCCGGCGCGCGGCGCTGCGTCTGTTGCAACGTCAGGACCGGGCGTGCGCGACGCATCGGGCGCGGCTGCATCGGCCGGCGACTGCGCGGGTGGCGGGACGACTGGGTCGACCGGTTCCTCGATGGCTGGTGGATCGGTGTTCGCACCAGCGATTTCCGGGAATCCAGGGGGCGCGGCGTCTGGCCACACAGGTGCCACCGGTTCCTCTGCCCCGGGAACATCACGATCCTCGCTCGCCTGGCGCGCCGGTTCCTCCGCCGCCATCGCCTCGAAGACGTCGAGCTCCGCTCCGGATCCCCAGAAAATCGTGGAAACGTCGGGGGCTGCGAAGGGCGCCTGCGCCGGGAGCTCGTCGACCTGCCACGTGTAATCGATCAT
>DASSOQ010000027.1:0-29164 GCA_035700365.1 Rhodanobacteraceae bacterium
CTGCGAACGGCGCGTGGTGTACGACTTCGTGAACGTGATCCAGGGCGAGGCCACGCTGAAGCAGGCGCTGATCCGCGACAAGCGCCACGACAACCTGTACGTGCTCGCCGCCTCGCAGACCCGCGACAAGGACGCGCTGACCCAGGACGGCGTCGGCCGCGTCCTCGAGGAACTCGCGAAGGACGGCTTCGACTACATCGTGTGCGACTCGCCCGCGGGGATCGAGAAGGGTGCGCACCTCGCGATGTATTTCGCGGACCGCGCGGTGGTCGTCGTGAACCCCGAAGTGTCATCCGTGCGCGATTCCGACCGCATCCTCGGATTGCTGTCGTCCAAGACCCGCCGCGCCGAAAAGGGCGAAGGCCCCGGTCCGCAACACCTGCTCCTGACCCGCTACAACCCGATGCGGGTCGAAGCCGGGGAAATGATGAGCGTCGGCGACGTCGAGGAAATCCTCGGCATCCCGGTGCTGGGCGTGATTCCCGAGTCCGAGCAAGTGCTGGCCGCATCCAACTCCGGCGTGCCGGTGATCCACGATGGCAGCTCGATCGCGGGCCAGGCCTATGCGGACGCGGTCGCGCGGCTCCTCGGCGAGGAGGTGCCGATGCGATTCCTCGAAGCGCCGAAGAAGGGTTTCTTCAAGCGCATGTTCGGAACCTGAGGAGGATGCGATGAGCCTGCTCGACTTTCTGCGCCCGCGCCCGAAGAACACTGCCAGTGTCGCGCGCGAACGGCTGCGCATCATCGTGGCGCAGGAACGCGCCACCCGTGGCGGACCCGACTACCTGCCGCTGCTGCGCAACGAGCTGCTGGAAGTGATCCGCAAGTACGTCCACGTCGGCGCCGACGCGGTGCAGATCAACGTGGAGCGCAACGACGACGGCGAGGTGCTGGAACTTTCCGTCGCGTTGCCGGAAGGCGGCAAGGCGACTGGAACGACCGGCTAACGGATCATCGGTTGCGGCGACAGTGCGTCCAAAAGCCATTCCGCTCGGTCCCCCTTCGTTCCGAAGGGAGAAGAAGTGACCACCCCCTTCCCGGGAAAGGGCGGAGCGGCAGCGCGGGCGCCGCAGGTGCAGGGGGATGAAGCCGGAGACGATGTCGTGCGCCTTGCCGACATCGGTTTCGAGGCGCCGGCCGCGTTGCTCGCGCGCCATGGCCTCGAGCTGGTGCGCGTCGAAGACGGCGCACCGATTCCCGGCAGCTATTGGGGCGAGCCCGAAGCCGGCGTGATCGCGTCGAAGGTGTTTGCGCGATCCGACACCCCGGTGCACTCGCTGCTGCACGAAGCCTGCCACCTGCTGGTCGCCGATCCCGCACGTCACGGGTCGATCCACACCGACGCCAGCGATTCCCTCGAAGAGGAAGACGCGACCTGCTACCTGCAGATCGTGCTGGCCGATGCCCTGCCCGGCTTTGGCCGCGAACGCGCGCTCGCCGACATGGATGCCTGGGGCTACTCGTTCCGGCTGGGCTCCGCACGCGCGTGGTTCGAGCACGACGCCGAAGATGCAAAAGCCTTCCTGAAAGCGCGCGGATTGTTGCCGTGACCGCGTAGCGCGGACACCGTCCGCGTTGGATCCGTGGCAAGGAATGCGGCAGGCAAAGCCCGCCCTGCGTGCTCTCGTTGAACCTCTCCGGAGCGCGCAGGCACAAAGCCCTCCCCTTCAAGGGGGGCGGCCGAAGGCCGAGCGCATTGCGCTGGTGGGGATGGGTTCAAGGGGAGCAAGACCATGGGGGAGTCGAGACCTCGTTGGGCTTCCCCCGGATCAGGTCCGGGATCAGCACCCACCTGCAAGATCGCTGCAGCTTGTGGCGTGTCGCATCGGCAAAGCCCATGCGTGCCAGCCGCGGTGGGTCCGCTGCGCGCAGCCCTCCAAATGCCAAGGCGGCTGCTACCATGCGCGCACAGCGATGGGAGATGGCATGCCTCCCCGAACCGTCGCGGTACTACGCGACCGATGATGCCTACACGACCGGGGTTCCGGCGCGTTGGCATCGCCGCATGACGAGCGGCCAACGCGTGCGGTTCCCGATTACCTGACGGGAGCGCACGAATCCATGCTCATCTACGCCCTGCTCGCCACCGGTTGCGGCGCATTCCTCGGCGCCTGCCTGCGCTACCTGTTCGGCGTCTGGTTCAACCCGATCTTTCCGACCGTGCCGCTCGGCACGCTGGCGGCAAACCTGCTCGGCGGCCTGCTGATGGGATTGATCCTGGGCGCGTTCGCCCAGTTCCAGTCGCTGTCGCCCGAGACGCGGGTCTTCATCACGACCGGTTTCCTGGGCGGGCTCACGACGTTCTCGACTTTCTCCGGGGAAACGATCACGCTGCTGCTGCGCCAGCAATACGGCTGGACCTTCGCGGTCATCGGCATGCATGTCGCCGGCTCGCTGGCCATGACGCTCGCCGGCTTCGCGCTGGCACAGGCGCTGCTGAGGCATTTCGCATGAACAACACCGCACCCGCGCAAGGCGTGTACCTGCGCTTCTTCGTGCACGAAAACCGTCGCCACGCCGGCGTGTTGCTGTACGACTGGCTGCTCGCGGAGGCCAGGAAGTTCGGCCTTCCCGGCGGCACCGCCTTCCGTTCGATCGCGGGTTTCGGGCGCCATGGCGTCACCCACGAAGCGCATTTCCTCGAACTCGCCGGACAGGAGACCGTGCGCGTCGATTTCGTGGTGAGCCGCGAGGACGCCGACCGGATGCTCGCGCGCGTGCGCGGGGAAGGCCTGCAGATGTTCTACGCGATCCTGCCGGCCGAATTCGGCGCGGTAGGCGGCAATGCGCCATGAACCCCGCGGCGCCGACGCAGCGAACTTCCGCGCGCCGGCGCGCACTGCTGTTTGTCGTGTTGCTGGGCATCGTCAGCCTGTTCGCCGACATGACCTACGAAGGGTCGCGCTCGATCTGGGGGCCGTTCCTCGGCACACTGGGCGCGACCGGCGCGATCGTGGGGCTCGTCGCCGGCGGCGGCGAGCTGCTGGGCTATGTGCTGCGCCTGTTCACCGGCGCGTTGGCGGACAGGACCGGACGCTACTGGGCGATCACGATCCTCGGCTACGCGGTCAACCTGCTGGCGGTGCCGGCGCTCGCGCTCGCGGGCAACTGGCCGGTGGCGGCCGGGCTCGTGATCCTCGAGCGCAGCGGCAAGGCCCTGCGCACCCCCTCACGCGACGCGATGCTCTCCTACGCTGCGAAGGACATGGGCGGCGCCGGCTGGGCATTCGGCTTGCACGAGGCGCTCGATTCGATCGGCGCAGTACTGGGCCCGCTGATCGCTGCGCTGGTGTTGTTCCTGCACGGCGGCTATCGGCATGCGTTCGCGTGGCTGCTGCTGCCGGCACTGGCCGCGCTCGCGACGCTGGCGATCGCCCGCTCGCGCTTTCCGCAACCGCAGGAGCTCGACCGGCATCCGGTTCCCGAAGCCGACGACGCCCGGGCGCTGCGGGACCTCAAGGTCTTTCTCGCCGCGACCGCGCTGATCGCGGCGGGCTATTCCGATTTCGCGCTGATCGCGTTCCATCTCGCGAGGGACCATGTGGTTGCGGGCGACGCCGTTCCGGTCCTGTACGCGATCGCGAGCCTGGCCGGCGGTGCGACCGCGCTCGCGCTCGGGCGATGGTTCGACAAACGCGGTTTGTCGGTATTGCTGTGGGCAACGCTGGTGCCAGCCCTGTACGCGCCCCTGGTGTTCCTGGGCGAATCGTGGGCGGCGCTCGCCGGAATGGTGCTGTGGGGCATCGGCTTCGGCGCGCACGATTCGCTGTTCCGCGCGGCGGTGGCGCAGCGCATCCCGCGCGAAAAGCGCGCCACCGCGATGGGGGTTTTCAACGCCATCTATGGCGTCGCCTGGTTCGCGGGCAGCATCCTTCTCGGCGTGTTGTACGATGTAAGGCCGCTCTACACGGTGATCGCCGCACTGGTGTTGCAGCTCGCGGCATGCCCCCTCCTGTGGAGCCTTCGTTCCCGCAACAGGAGTGCACGATGAACGACATGACGGCGAATACCGAACCCGCGCAACTGTCGCGCCACGACCAGGCGCTGCGCGAGAAGGCCCGGAAACTTCTGGACCACGCCGACGTGCGCATCGACGGCGATCGCGACTGGGACCTGCGGGTACACGACGAACGGGTGTTCGCGCGTGCCTTCGCACACGGATCGCTGGGACTCGGCGAGGCCTACATGGACGGCTGGTGGGATACACCGTCGCTCGACCAGTTCTTCCATCACGTGCTCGGGGCGCGGCTCGACGAACACCTGAAGAACTTCGACGCGCTGCGCGCCCACCTGCGCGCGCGCTTCATCAACATGCAGCGCGGCCGCAAGGCCTTCAGGATCGGCAAGGCGCACTACGACATCGGCAACGACCTGTTCGCGAAGATGCTGGGCAAGCGGCTGGTGTATTCCTGCGGATACTGGAAGGACGCGACCAACCTCGACGACGCCGAGGAAGCCAAGCTCGACCTGGTCTGCCGCAAGCTGCAACTGAAGCCCGGCATGCGAATCCTCGACATCGGCTGCGGCTGGGGCGAGGCGCTGAAGTACGCCGCCGAGAAATACGGCGTGTCCGGCGTCGGCGTCACGGTGTCCGAACAGCAGGCGCGGTTCGCGCGCGAGCTGTGCAAGGGCCTGCCCGTCGAGATCCGCCTGCAGGACTATCGGGACCTCCACGAGCCATTCGACGCGGTGTACTCGATCGGCATGTTCGAGCACGTCGGCTGGAAGAACTACCGCACCTACTTCGAAGTCTGCCGGCGCTGCCTGAAGGACGACGGGCTCTCGGTATTGCACTGCATCGGCGTGAACTCGACTCCGTCACGGCCGGATCCCTGGATCGAGAAATACATCTTCCCCAATTCGATGGTGCCGGCAGCTTCGCAGGTAACCCCCGCGCTCGAAAACCTGTTCGTGGTCGAGGACTGGCACAACTTCGGCGCCGACTACGACAAGACCCTGATGGCGTGGCTCGCCAACTTCGATGCGGCCTGGCCGGAACTCTCCGCCAGCAATCCGCGCTACGACGAACGCTTCCGCCGGATGTGGCGCTATTACCTGTCCGGCTCGGCGGCCACGTTCCGCACCCGCCGCGACCAGCTCTGGCAGCTCACGCTTTCCCCGCATGGCGTACCCGGCGGGTATCGCGTGCCGCGCTGAAGCACGTCCCGACGCCACAGGGCTCCGCAAAACGGGAGGCGTTCGTGGTCGATCGCCGGTACCGGCCAGTTTCTTGCGATCGGCCGGCGGTGGACACGGATCACTTGGCCTTGGCCAGTTTCGGTTGACGCGCCCGCGCCATGGCGACCAGGTTCTGCACCTGCGTTGCGCTTAGTTTGCCGTCGCCCATGATCTGTTCATACATGGTGCGTCCCACCGCCTGCCGGAAGCGTCGAACGACGCACGCGTGCCTGGCCGGGTGTTCATAGTCCGCGGATGGACCCAGCGCAAGTTCGACCTCGTCGACCGTCAGGCCGGTGGCCCGTGACAGCAGTTGGATGGCCTCCGCGGGTTGCCCGGCTTGGTGCGCTTCGCCCGCTGCCGCGACGCCGGCGAAACCAGCCAGAGAGATGGCGATCAAGATGGCACGAAGTTTCATGACGATGGCCTCCGAAATCCCGAAGCACGCCTTCCCCGCCTGCATGGATGGTGATTCCGCCTGCATTCGAGGGTGGACGGCGAGGGTCCGTCCCTCAGCCATTCCTTCGGCAATCGGGAGCCGCGATTACGCGCGGAAGACCGCCGACACTTCGAGGAAAGCCGCGCGTGGCAGGGCCTGAAACGGGCACCGGGGGCATGCCGCCCGTGTGGCGATTCCCTGGCCGTGACGCTCGTCCGGCGGGCCTCCTGCCGTGCGCGCCACATGTTCCGGCACGACGGCTTGTCAGCGGCGCCCCAGGCCACCCTGGCGCGGGTCCCCGCTTGCGAATGGTTCCTGCAGGCTCGGACGGGCGTTCGACGTCACGCGGGCGCAGAGGTGGCCGCACCATCCGGTTGAGCGCACCGCAGGCGCGCCAGCGATGCCGTCAGCCGGCGCGCATGGGCAGTGCCGACCGGTTCATATGCAAACGCAGGCGCGACACGATTGCCGCATGGGCGCACGGGCCGTGCGTCACCGTGGCGTGGATTTCCCCACCGGTCCGCCGTCCGCCCGCTCCAGTGTCGCGGCGTAGAACAGAGGCGCTTCCATAGGACCGGGGCCCACGTCGAAGCGCAGACCGCGGATTGCGCCGGTGCCGGGCGGCACGTCGAGCGCCACGCCGTACGTCGCGGACTCCGGTTGCATCGGATCATCGCCCATGCGCACGTCCGCGCCGTGCGGCTCGACAAATGCGACGCGCGCGGTGGTTGCGGCGGTCTCCGGGTCGTATTCATCGGTGACCACGTCGCGCACGGTGCGGATGCCGAGTCGTGTCTCGCGCCCGTCTGCCCCGATCAGCACGACGTACCCGAAGATGCCCGGCGGCGTGCCGCGCGCCATCGGAACCTGCATGAAGGCCAGCACATGCACGCGGCGCGCACGCACGCCCGGCACCGGTACGACTGGGCTTTGGCGATGCGGGAGATACAGGGCAACCGCGGCGCCGCCACCGCTGAGCTGCACGCCGCCGTCCACCCGGTAGTCGATGCCGAGAAATCGCTGCAGGCCGGGCGCCAGCATCGGCTGGTCATAACGGGCAAAAGGTTCCGGCCAAGCCATGCCGACCAACGGCATGTTGATTGCATTGGCGAGATCGAGCGGCACGAATCGTGGATCGACCCGGGCACCCGGAGCGGGCGCAAACACGACCGGCACGTTGGAAACCGTCGGGACGGACGGTGGCGCGGCTGCCCCGTGCAACCGCGCATCAATCGCCCTGATGTCGGAGTCCGAGCGCAGGTTGCCCGGACGGGGATCGAGCGCACGCACCAGCCGCGCCAGGTCGGCGGAGCCCACATCCGTGCGCGGCAATTCCCAAAATAGCCAGCGCTGGTTGATCGTCCGCGCGATCAGGCGCGTGCCGTCGGGCGAGAACGCGAGCCTGGCGATCGCGTCGTCGCCGGCAATCGGCGCGGCAAGTGGGGCAGACAGCCGCTGCCCCTGGCGGGGCTCGATGATGTATACGGCGTTGCGCGTGGCGAGCGCCGCGCGCCCGCCGTCCGCGCTGAGCGCGAGGTCGTACATCAAACCGGGGTTTGCCTCACCGACCGCGGAAATGAGCCTGCCCCTTGCATCGACGCGCAGCAATGCCCCCGTATCGTTGCGGTGGACGATCAACTGATGACCCTGCTGCACCAGCACCGCAGCCGTCTCCAGGACCATCTTTCCCGCGAGCGCAAGTTCGCGGCAGGCACCGAGGTCCAGGCGCCGCAGCAACAGCGGTCCTTCCTTTTCCGTGGCGGCGATCCATGCGCTGTGGCCATCGGGTGAAAAGGCATCCTTCCAGACATCGCCAAGCTTAGGCGCACAGGGCGTTGCCCGCTTGTCGAGCGCGATCCGCATGATGGCGGTCGGATGGGTCCGGCTCTCGACCAGAGCGTACCGCCCTCGTGCATCGATCTCGAAATGGCCGAGGTCCTCGAAGTGCATCGGCCTGCCGAGCACGGTCCCGTGCACGAGATCGATGCGGTGGACCACGGTGCGTCGTGCATCGCCTTCGTACGCACTCGTGGTTATCACGATCACGGGTGCGGCCTGCGCGAAGGCGACCCTTTCCGGCGTCTGCGGCAACACGATCGGCACACCACGCAGGCGCCAAGTCACCGGATCGATCACGCGCACCGTGCGACCGGCAATCGTCACCAGCGAACGGTCGTCGGGCGCGAGCTCGGCGAAACGCACCGGCTCCGGATGACGTAGCGGTGGCGATCGCGGCCTGCCTGTCGCGACATCGATCACGCGCGCCGTGGCACCGTCAACCACGACCACACGCTTGCCATCGAACGTCTGCACCAGCGGCTGCAGGGGTGCCGCGCGCGCCTCGAGCAAGGGTGACGGCGGCAGTCGCCACACCGAGACGGTGACGTCGCTGCTGGCGACGACGAGGCGGTGGGCGGATGCGGATGCATCGAACGCGCCGCCGAACTGCGTCACGACGTGCAGGCGTGCTGCACCCTGCGCAAGCTCATTGTTGAAGGGTGCGCGCGGCGTAAGCGTGGCATAGGCAATCTCGGCCTTGCCGCCGTTCAGCAAAACGCCGCCGCCGAACAGCGTATCGCCCGCGAACCGGATCAGCGCTCCCCGTTCGTTGCGCACGAAGTGCAGCGGCGCCGCCCGAGGTACGTGCGATGCGACGTCCCAGCTCCACAATTGCCCCCCTTCGTCGATCGCCGCAAGGGTGCGGTCGTCGGCGCTGAATTCGACGCGTGTCACCCGTTCGGCGGGGCCCGACGCGAGCACGGTCGCGTGTCCGTCGGCCACGTTGGCCAACCGCACGGTGCCGTCGACGCTTCCGAGCGCAAGCCAATGCCCGCGGTGACTGAACGCCCAGGCGCGCACGATGCTGGCGCGCGGCAATCTCAGGTGCCAGCGAGCCTCGAGGCCGGGCACGTCATACAAGGCGAAACTCACGCAATCGCGGGTGCCGAGCCATGTCCTGCCGTCAGGCGCCGGCAGCCAGAAATCGGCCGCGAGCGTGGTTGCGCGTGTATGCCGCGGCCCCACCGGGCGCCAGCCATCCACTTCGTAGAATTGCGCCGAGTCCGGCCAACGGAGCGACCTGTCCGAGCGGTACCGGACCAGCGCGTGGTTCAATGCGTCGTCGTAGACGACATCGGCGTGGGGCTCCCTCAGCGCCTTCGGCCATAGCACACGGCCGTCGCGGGCATCCAGTGCAACCATGTCCGACGTCCGGGGCGCCGGCATGACTGGCAGTTCTTCCAGGGACATCAAGAGGTAGCGGCCGTCGGCGCTGTAGTGCAGGTTCGAGTGCGGGCCACCGCTGCCGCCCGGCCCCATCTGGAAGGTGCGATTCCTGGTTGAAGCCACCCATGTTTGGCGCAGGCTGTCCATCTGATACTGCCGCACGTAGCGCTCGGGACCGTTGAACCAGTCAAAGGTCGCGACGGCGAAGCGGCGCCCGTCCGGCGCGACCGCGATTGCACTGATCGTCTGGGCAGGCACCCGGACAAGCCCGGCGAGCTGCGGTGCATTGGCCAGGATGGTGCCGATGCGCTGGCGTTCGATCGCGGCTTGGTCACTGCGGCCGGCTGCTTCCATCTCCGCGAGGTTGGCTACCAGAGGGTGCAAACCCCTGAAGCCGTCGCCACCGGCGAGCGCCTGCTGGGCGGCTTCCGCACGCGTGGTCCACAGGTTGTCGCGCGCGGCGCCTGCGCCGGCTTCTGCGCGTCGCCATTGCGCTGTCGCGGCAATCAAACCTGCCACCAGGATCCCGAATGCCAGCATCGCTGTAGCGGCGAGGCGCGGTTCGCGGCGCGCCCAGCGCACCGCGCGTTGCAGCCCATTCAACGGCCGCGCCTGCACCGGCCGGCCCTCGACGAAGCGCGCGAGATCACCAGCCAACGCCCGCGCGGACGAATAACGCGCGTCCGGACTGCGGGCGAGACAACGCAGCACGATGGCTTCCATATCCAGCGGCAAGGTCGGCTGGTGGCGGCGAGGCGAACGCACCTTGCCATCCAGGACCAGCTTCAGGGTTGCGCGTGGCGTATCGGCACAAAATGGCGGCTGTCCTGCCAACAGCTCGTAGAGGATCGCGCCCAGACCCCATATGTCGGTGGCCGCGGTCAATCCGGAACCGCGGGCCTGCGCCTGCTCGGGGGCCATGTAAGCGGGTGTGCCGGAGACTTCCTCGTTCTCCACGGCGGCCAACGTACTCTCCAGCCGGCGCGCCAGACCGAAGTCCGCGACGAATGGCGTTCCCGCCTCGTCCACCAAGACGTTCGCCGGTTTCAGGTCGAGATGCAGGACGCCCAGGCTGTGTGCATAGCCCACGGCTTCGGCAACCGTGCGCATCAGTGCCGCTGCCGTGCGAGGAGTGAACGTCGCGCCGTGCCGCAGCCTCGAAGCCAGGCTTTCGCCGCGCACCAGCCGCATGCTGAAGAACGGCAGTCCTTCGAAGCTTCCCACCTCGTAGACCGTGACGATGTTCGGGTGCTGCATGCGCGCGGCGTTCCGCGCCTCGCGTTCGAAACGTGCTATGAAATCGCGTGATGCCCACGGGCCGGCGGAAAGCAGCTTGATTGCGACCTCTCGGTCCAGCGAGACCTGGCGTGCGCGATACACCACGCCCATGCCGCCTTCGCCCAGCAACTCGTGCAATTCGTAGTCGCCCATGTGGCGCTGTGCCGGATCGGCCAGGTCCAGCTCGAGCCGCCCCGCCGGCGCCCGATCAGTGCAAGTGTGAACGGTGGTGCGGGTCAAGCTGCCGAATGCAAGATCCACAAGGCCGCGCGCGTGCCGAAGCGGCAAGTCTCCACTCGCTCCGGGTTTTTCGCACGACGGCAACCGACTTTCCATCGCTCAATGCCCACCCAGCGCCGCCGCCCACTGCCCGGTAACCAGCTCCTGCCCCGACGTTGCGGTGTGCACGAGTACTTCGCACCCCGGTTCCGCGAAATGCTGCCGTAGGCTCTGGCGCGCCATCCGCCGAAACCACGGCCGCTGCGAAAGCTCGCGGCCGCGTTCGTGGTCCTGCCCCGGCGACGGTTCGCGCATGAGGTCCCGTTTGTCGGCGCTTGCAACACCTCGGTCGGCGGCAGGGTTCATGGGTCGACCTTCACTTCCGCTGGAGAGCCGCTCGGCAAATTGCCCCTGGAGGACTGCCCGGGCATTCGCATTGCTGCCCGCAACGCCCGCAACTCATCGTCCATTTCCGCTCGGGAGGATGTGGCCTCTGCCACCTCGGCGCGCACCAGCTCCCGCAACCGATGGCGCAAGCGATGCACGGCAACCGCCACCGTGTTCCGGCGCAGTTGAAGGTCCTCGGCAACCCGGGTGTAATCGGTCTCGTCCGGACGCTCCAGCAGAAACTCGCTCAAGCGCTCGAACAGCGCGAGCTTGCCGGCATGTCTTGCTTCGTTTCGAAGTCGGGCAAACGCGGAACGCAGGAGCGTCTGCGCCCACTCACGCTCGAACACCGACTCTGGCGTGTCACCGGCTTCGCCAGTCACTCCTGCTTCTTCGTCAAGCGCCTCGAACCGGAACCCGCCACCACGTTTCAGGGCGCCCGATTCCACATCGGCGTCGATGAGGAACCGTTTCAGGGCGGTCAGCAGGAAGGAACGGAAACGGCCACGTTCCGGATCGGCGGACCAATACCAGCCACGTTCGAGGAAACGCGTGAAGAACGCCTGGGTCAGGTCTTCGGCGGCAGCAGCCTGATAGCCGCGGCCACGCACGTATGCCAGCACCGGAGGACGATAGGTCCGGCACAACGCCTCGAGTGCGCGGCGCGCTTCCTCGGGATCGCCGCGCGCCTGCAACACCACACTCCAGCGGGTCGTATCGAAGCCGCCCATGGCAACCGCGCCTCACGGAGCAACCCGCCAGGCGTCCTGCGTACCTGGTCGGAGCGCCGATTATCCACGCGCCGGCGCGCCCGGCAATAGGCCGTTCACGCACGCGATTGCGAGACGCGGAGCGACGCCGGCCGGCCGGGCGACCCATCCTCCAGGCCGCGGACCAGCCTGGTCTCGCAAACCCGAATGCCACCTGTTCGATCACCGTCGCCACCGGCCAGTTGGCAAGCCCCGGTGGCGAGCACGAGCCACTGGCCGCCCGGCATCGCAATCGAACGCGTGCATTGGACCGCGCATCCGGCGACAATCCCCGGATTTGATCACTGCGTTCCCGAGCGCGGGACGATGGACAGCCATGGCATCGCTGGAAAGCAACTTCGAACAGATCCCGCTGCGCGAATACGCCGAGCGCGCCTACCTCGACTACTCGATGTACGTGGTGCTCGACCGCGCACTGCCGTTCATCGGCGATGGCCTGAAGCCGGTCCAGCGCCGGATCGTGTATTCGATGAGCGAGCTCGGCCTTGCCGCCACCGCCAAGCCCAAGAAATCCGCGCGCACCGTCGGCGACGTGATCGGCAAGTTCCACCCGCACGGCGACTCGGCGTGCTACGAGGCGATGGTGCTGATGGCGCAGCCGTTCTCGTACCGGTACCCGCTGATCGACGGCCAAGGCAACTTCGGGTCGCCGGACGATCCGAAGTCCTTCGCTGCGATGCGTTACACCGAGTCGCGCCTCACGCCGATCGCCGAATTGCTGCTCGGCGAACTGGCCATGGGCACGGTGGACTGGGCGCCGAACTTCGACGGCACCCTCAAGGAACCGTCGTGGTTGCCGGCGCGCGTGCCGCACGTGCTGCTGAACGGCGGCACCGGCATCGCGGTCGGCATGGCGACCGACATCCCGCCGCACAACCTGCGCGAAGTCGTGTCGGCGTGCATCCACCTGCTGGACGAGCCGTCGGCGAGCATTGCCGACCTCTGCGGCCACATCCGGGGGCCGGATTTTCCCACCGCGGCCGAGATCATCACGCCGCGCAACGAGCTGGCGGCGATGTACGCCACGGGAACCGGTTCGGTGCGCTGCCGCGCGGTGTACACCGAGGAACGCGGCAACGTGGTGCTGACCGCACTGCCCCACCAGGTATCGCCGGCGAAGGTGGTCGAACAGATCGCGGCGCAAATGCGCGCGAAGAAACTGCCGATGCTGGAGGACCTGCGCGACGAATCCGACCACGAAAACCCGGTTCGTCTGGTGCTGATCCCGCGCTCCAACCGCGTCGATACCGGCGTGATGATGCAGCACCTGTTCGCGACCACCGATCTCGAGAAGAGCTTCCGCGTCAATCTCAACATGATCGGGCTGGACGGGCGTCCGCAGGTCAAGACGCTGAAGCAGGTCCTCGAGGAATGGCTGCGCTTCCGCACCGACACGGTGACGCGGCGCCTGCAGCACCGGCTCGAGAAGGTCGAGCGCCGCCTGCACCTGCTGGAGGGCCTGCGGATCGCGTTCCTGAACCTGGACGAGGTGATCCGGATCGTTCGCCACGAGGACGAACCCAAGCCGGCGCTGATCAAGCGTTTCAAACTCTCGGAAGAACAGGCCGACTACATCCTCGAGACGCGGTTGCGGCAACTCGCGCGACTCGAGGAAATGAAGCTCAACGCCGAACGCGACGAGCTGGAAGAGGAACGCGCGAAGATCGACGTGACCCTGAAGTCGAAGGCGCGCCTCCGGACCCTGATCAAGCAGGAACTCAAGGCCGATGCGGAGAAGTTCGGCGACGCGCGCCGGTCGCCGCTGGTCGAGCGCGCCGCCGCGCAGGCGCTCGACGAAAGCCAACTGGTTACCGCCGAGCCCGTCACGGTGGTGTTGTCGAAGAAGGGCTGGGCGCGCGCGGCCAAGGGCCACGACGTGGATGCGGCCGCGCTCTCCTACCGCGAGGGCGATGCGTTCCTCGCCAGCATGCGCGGCAAGAGTTCGCAGCAGGCCGCGTTCATCGACTCGACCGGGCGGAGCTATTCCACGCCCGCACACACCCTGCCTTCCGCACGCGGCAACGGCGAACCGCTGACCGGTCGCTTCACGCCGCCGCCTGGCGCGCGCTTCGACGCCCTGGCGATCGGCGACAACGGCGACCGGCTGATCCTCGCCACCGACAGCGGTTACGGGTTCCTGACCCGCTTTGAGGCGCTGCTCGCCAACAAAAAGGCCGGCAAGCAGGTCATCAACATGGATGCCGGCGCTTGCGTACTCGCGCCCGCCAGCGTCGCCGATCCCGCCCGCGACCGGATCGTCGCGGCGACGACCGCCGGCCACCTGCTGATGTTCTCGGTGGCGGAGCTTCCCGAGCTCGATCGTGGCCGTGGCAACAAGCTGATCGAAATCCCGAAGGCGAAGCTGGAATCGGGCGAGGAGCGCCTCGCGGGCATCGCCGTGGTCACTGAGGGATCGGGCGAAGTCACCTTGCATGCCGGACAGCGCAAGCTCACCCTGAAATGGGCCGACCTCGTCGAGTACGGCGGCAACCGCGCTCAACGCGGCGGCCTGCTCCCGCGCGGGCTGCGCCGCGTGGACCGGATCGAAGCCAGCGGTTGAGGGGACCCCGACGGTCGGCTTCGCCGAGGCGGATACGCGAGCGCCTGGCGATGTGTCCTGTCGCACCCGCTCCGCGCCCCGTCGCGCGCATCGCGGGCTCCTGCAGCAGGCAGGGTGGGCACCGCCCGCCGTTCAGCGGCGCATGGCGACGGTGTTCGTCCCGCGCGTACGGCTCTTTCTTGATGTGCATCCGTGCGCGCGTCGCGCGGAGCAGGCACAATCACGCGATGCATGGGGAATACAAGATGCCGGGCGGCAAGCTGGTGGTCGCCGACCTCGAGGTGCGCGACGGCAAGCTCTTCCGGGTGCGGATCAGCGGCGACTTCTTCCTGGAGCCGGATACCGCGCTGACCCTGATCGATGTCGCGCTGGAAGGCTTGCCGGCGATCTCCAGCGGCGAAGACCTCGCCGCGGCCGTGCGCGTGACGCTGGGGCCGCACGTCGGGATGTACGGCGTCTCGCCCGAGTCGATCGCCGTCGCGGTGCAGCGCGCGCTCGAGGCCGCGCCGTGAGCCGCACCGACTGGAACGACTACGAATGGCGCCTCGTCCATGGCGAGCCGCAATCGCCCGCGCTGCACATGGCTATCGACGAGGTGCTGACCGACGAGGTCGCCGCGCGGCGGCGGTCGCCGACACTTCGGGTGTGGGAATGGTCGTCGTCGTGCGTGGTGATCGGGCGCTTCCAGTCGCTGCGCAACGAGATCGATCCCGAAGGCGCGCAGCGGCACGGCATCGAGGTGGTGCGCCGCATCAGCGGCGGCGGCGCGATGTTCATCGAGCCCGGCAACACCATCACCTATTCGCTGTACGCGCCGGAAGCGCTGGTCGCGGGCATGAGCTTCCAGGAATCCTACGAGTTCATGGATGGCTGGGTGATCGACGCCTTGCACGGCCTGGGCATCGATGCCTGGTACCAGCCCCTCAACGACATCACCTCGCCGTCCGGCAAGATCGCGGGTGCCGCCCAGACCCGTCGCGGCGGCGCGGTGCTGCACCACGTCACCATGGCCTACGACATCGATGCGGCGAAGATGCTGGAAGTCCTGCGGATCGGGCGCGAGAAGCTGTCCGACAAGGGCACCGCGAGCGCGGCCAAGCGCGTCGACCCGTTGCGCAGCCAGACCGGCCTGCCGCGCGAGGAAATCATCGGCCGGATGATCGACACCTTCCGCGCAGCGCACGGCCTCAGGCGCGGTCGGCTGGCGCCGCAGGAACTGGAGCGCGCCGGGGCACTGGCCGAAGCCAAGTTCGCCAGCGCGGCTTGGACCGGCATCGTGCCGTAGGGGGCATCGCCCGCCAGAATGTGGCGGCACCAGCAGGCCGCGACGCGCACCCTCAGAGACTGGCGGCGCGTTGGAGCTTTGATTGCAGCTCTTGCAGGTTGGTGCCGACCCCGGACTTCATGCGGGGGGAAGCCCAACATGCGTTCCGGGATGGCTGGGCTTCCGCCGATGAAACCCAACCTGCATGCAGCCGCAGTTGGCGAGCGCCCGCCCAACCGGCACAATGCGGCCGCTGTCCGGGGAGAACCATGCACTGGGTCCGACGCGTCATCGTTGCAGCGATCATCGTCCTGGTGATCACGTTCGCGATCGGCTGGCGGCTGCTTGCGGGGAGCCGCCCGGACGCGGAAGGCACGCTCCGCGTGCAAGGCCTTGCGGCACCGGTGACGATCGACCGCGACCTCGACGGCGTCCCCACGATCACCGCGCAGAACCGCGCCGACCTTGCCTGGGCGCTCGGCTTCGTCCACGGGCAGGAACGCTTTTTCCAGATGGACTTGCAGCGACGCAGCGCCGCCGGCGAGCTGGCGGCACTGGTCGGCAAGACCGCCATCGCGTCCGACGAAGACCATCGCCGTCACCGTTTCCGGGCGCTCGCCCGGCGCCAGCTCGCGCAGCTTGCGCCGGACCAGCGCAAGCTGGTCCACGCCTACACCGCCGGCGTCAACGCCGGGCTCGCGCACCTGTCGGTGCGCCCCTGGGAGTACCTGCTGCTCCGGGCCCGGCCGCAGCCGTGGACCGACAGCGACACCCTGCTCACGATCGACGCGATGTACTTCGACCTCAACCAGAACGGCGACAACGCGCGCGAACTGAACATCGCCCGCCTGCGCGCGGTGCTGCCCGATGCACTCGCCGATTTCCTGCTGGCGCGCGCGCCGCGCTGGGAAGCGCCGATGCAGGGGCAGGCTTCGCCGGCGGTTCCGGTGCCCGCCGCATCCGTGTTCGACCTGCGCACGCATGCACGGGATCAGGTCGCGTTGACGCGGGGAGCACGTGCCGTCGCGCGTTCGGACGCGGCGAACACCGGCGTCGGCAGCAACGCGTTCGCGGTCGCCGGCGCGCTCGCCGGCGGCGCGGCGCTCCTCGCGAACGACCCGCACCTGCACCTGCGGGTGCCCAACATCTGGTACCGCGCGCGCATGCGCTATCCCGATCCGGCCGACCCGGCGCGGATGATCGACTTGAACGGCGTCACCCTGCCCGGCGCACCGGCAATGGTGATCGGCAGCAACGGCCACCTCGCCTGGGGCTTCACCAACAGCGGAGGCGACTGGATGGACTGGGTGCGGGTGATCCGCGAGCCCGGCGACCCGTCGCGCTACAGGACGCCGGATGGGTGGGCGACGATCACAAGACACGACGAAGTCATCCACGTGAAGGATGCCGCCGACGTGCACTTCACGGTGGAGGACACCATCTGGGGACCGATCATGGCCGAGGCGCCGGACGGCACGCCGCTCGCCCTCGCGTGGATCGCCCAGGCGCCGCAAGCGGTCAATCTCGACCTGATGGAACTGGAGACTGCGACCACGGTCGACGACGCCCTTTCGCTCGCCCCCGGGATGGGCATCCCGCCGCAGAACCTCGTGGTCGCCGACGCCCGGGGCCATATCGGATGGACCATCGCCGGCAGCACAATCCCGCTCCGCAAGGGATTCGATCCCTCGTTGCCCGCGGACTGGTCGAAACCCGGCACCGGCTGGAGCGGGTTCGCGTCGCCCGCGCACTATCCCCGCATCGAGGACCCCGCCGGCCATCGCATCTGGACGGCCAACCAGCGGATCGTGTCGGACGATGCGCTGGAGCTGCTCGGCGACGGCGGCTACGACCCCGGCGCGCGCGCGCAGCAGATCCGCGGCGACCTCGCCGCGCACGACCAGTTCATTCCGCGCGACATGCTGGCGATCCAGCTCGACGACCGCGCGTTGTTCCTCGCGCGTTGGCAGAAACTGCTGCTCGGCGTGCTTTCCGGTGCGCATGATGCCGGCACGCGCGCGCTTGCGCCGTTCGTGCGCGACTGGCAGGCGCGCGCCGCGACCGACAGCGTCGGCTACCGCATCGTGCGCATGTTCCACGACCAGGTGCGCGAAAACGTGCTGGCACCGTTCGCCGCACGGGCCGCGCGGCAGTTCAAGGACTTCGAGTGGCCGACCTCGGCGGTGGGCGAATACGCGGCGTGGACGCTGGTGACGCAGCGACCTCCCTGGCTGCTGGATCCGCAATACAAGAGCTGGGATGCGTTGCTCGCGGCCTCGGCGCGGCAGGTCGCCGACGCATTGGCCCGGGAACCCGGCGAACTCGCGGACAAGACCTGGGGCCGGCGCAACGCCGCGCGGATCGACAATCCGCTGTCGGTCGTCCTGCCCGGCTGGCTGGCGCGGTTCGCCGACATGCCGCACGACCCACTGCCCGGCGACAACGACATGCCGCGCGTGCTGCATCCTTCCTTTGGCGCATCGATGCGGCTGGACGTGCAGCCCGGCAACGAGGCGCACGGCATCCTCGAAATGCCCGCCGGCCAGTCCGATAATCCGCTCTCGCCGTGGTTCGGCAAGGGCCACGGGGCCTGGGTGCACGGCAAACCCACTCCGTTGCTGCCAGGGCCTGCGGCCTGGCACCTGACGCTCGAGCCCGGCGCTTGACACGAAAATCCTGAACGCGCGCGGCGCCGCGGCTTGCAGCCCCGGCCGCGGCGCCGCGAACATTCCTCCATGCCTCCGATCCGATCCTCCCTCCAGCGCTGCGCCGCGCTGGCTCGCCATGTGTTGCTGCTGGCGGCCCTCGTGCTGCCGGCTGCGTGCGCGCGCGGCTCCCACGGCGTCGAGAGCCACGACGTCACGTTCGACAACGTCCACTTCCGGGTGGTGACGATCGACCTCGCGCGCGCAAAGCTCGGCCTGCACTGGCGCAACCCGGACACCGGCAAACCCTTCGCCAGCATCCACGCCCTGCAACTGTGGGGCGCCCGCAACGGCCAGCGGCTGCTGTTTGCCGCCAACGCCGGCATCTACGACGCGCACGGCGAACCCCTCGGGCTCCATGTCGAAAACGGCAAGACCGTGACGCCGCTCAACCGGGCGCACGGCGATCCCGCCGCGGGCAACTTCTCGCTGCTCCCGAACGGCGTGTTCGCGATCGACACCGCGGGCCGTGCCTCGGTGCAAACCACCGACGCCTTCGCGAAATCCGGTACCGAACCACGGGTCGCCACCCAGTCGGGTCCGATGCTGGTGATCGACGGGAAGATCAATCCGGAATTCGAGGCGGAATCGGACAGCGTGAAGTGGCGCAGCGGCGTGTGCGCACCGCAACCCGATCAGGCGGTGTTCGTGGTCAGCACCGGCCCGGTGAATTTCCACACCTTCGCGTCGCTGTTCCGGGACAAGCTCGGCTGCCGCGACGCCCTCTACCTTGACGGCACCTTGTCCCAGATCTACGCCGACGGGAACTACTACGGCGCCCCGGCGTTCATGGTGAAGCCGTACGCGGGAATCTTCGCGGTATTCGTGCCGGCGAACGGAGGCCGCTGAGCCCCGGGCGTCACCCACACCAACCCGCGAGATGCCGGAGCCCGGCTGCCGGCAGGTGGTGGCGGATCTGTTGCAAGCATTCCTGATACTGCTTTACACATATAGACATGGTATCCCTGTCCAAACCGGATATCGTCGGCGCCGCGATCGCGGCAACGGCCCCGGTCGTCGCGTGCCGCGGGGGCGGCCAACCACCGGGGGGGGGGAAATCACATGAGACTGAAATCGTCGGCTGTCGCGCCCACGCTGGCGCTCAAGGACGTGCACGGGCAACCGGTCGCGCTCGGCGGCGCAAGCGGCCGCCGCACGCTGGTCTGCTTTTTCCGCGACGCAGCCTGCCCGTTCTGCAACTTCCGCATTTACGAGCTCACCCGCCACCACGCCAGCCTCGCGGCGCTGGGGCTCGAAGTGATCGCGGTGTTCGCATCGACGCCCGAGGAAGTGCGCCGGTTCGTGGCGCGCAAGCCGCGGCCATTCGTCGTCATCGCCGATCCGACTTCCCGCGCCCACGAGGCGTATGGCATCGAGCGCTCGTCGTGGCGCAAGTGGAAGGGCGTCTTCAGCCGCATTCCCACGCTGCTGAAGGGCCTGCGCATGGTCGGCGCCGCCGGCCTCGCCACCAGCAACCTCATGCCCGCCGATTTCCTGATCGACGAGCACGGCCGGATCGCCGAGGCCTGGTACGGCCGCGATGCCGGCGATCGCATTCCGTTCGAACGGATCGAATTGTTCCTGGCGCGGGGCCTGCTGAAGCGAGCCGCGGTCGCGGCCTGAGTGCCCGGCTCACCCGCGCAGCAGGCGTTCGGCAATCGCGAAGTGGATGCCCGGCAGACGCTCCAGTTCATCCAGCGCGGCGCACTCGTCGATCTTGTGGATGCTGGCGTTGGCCAGTCCGACCTCGATCACTTCCGCACCGAGCGGGGCGATGAAGCGACCATCGGAGGTGCCACCGCCGGTGCTCTGCTCCGGCTCGACGTCGCAAAGTTCGCGGCACACGTCGATCACCGTTTCGCGCAGGCGTCCGCCCGCGGGCGACAGGAACGGTTCGCCCGAGAGGTTCCATGCCAGCTCGTATTCCAGTTCGTGGCTCTGCAGGATCGTCTCGGTACGCGCGCGCAGGTCCCCGGCGTTGCTCGCGGTGCCGAAGCGGAAATTGAAGTGCGCGACCAGCGAACCGGGGACGACGTTGTACGCGCCGGTGCCGGCATCGAGGTTGGAAACCTGGAACGAGGTCGGCGGGAAATCGCCGTTGCCCTCGTCCCAGCGCGTGGCGGCGAGTTCCGCCAGCGCGGGTGCGAACAGGTGGATGGGATTGCGCGCCAGCTGCGGATACGCGACATGGCCTTGCACGCCGCGCACCCTGAGACCCCCCGAGAGCGAACCGCGCCGGCCGACGCGGATCCGGTCGCCGAGTTTCGCCCTGGCGGTCGGCTCGCCCACCACGCACCAGTCGATGCGCTGGCCGGTCTTCCGAAAATGCCGCGCGACCCGGCGCACGCCGTCGAGGTTGTCCGGGCCCTCCTCGTCGCTGGTCAGGAGCAGCGCGACGGTCCCCGGATGACCCGGATGCGCGGCAACGAACCGCTCCATCGCCACCGCCATCGCGGCCACGCCGGACTTCATGTCGGCCGCACCGCGCCCGAACAACGTGCCATCGCGGACGGTCGGCTCGAACGGCGGCGAGTGCCAGTCGGCCTCGGGTCCGGTCGGCACGACGTCGACGTGCCCCAGGAACACGAGCACCGGCCCGCCCTGCCCGTGCGTCGCCCACAGATTCGCGACCTCGCCGTAACGCAGGTGTTCGCAGCGGAAGCCCGCGCGCTCCAGCCGCGCCGCGAGCAGCCCCATGCAGCCCGCATCATCCGGCGTCACCGAACGGCGGCGGATCAGTTCGCAGGTGAGGTCGAAGACTTCGGACACGGCAGGTCCGCGCGGCAAATGACGACGCGCAGCATAGCAACGCGCGCTCAGCCCGTGAGTGCGAGCCCCAGCACGTGGCCCACGCCGAAGGTGATCGCGGCCGCGGCCGTGGTGATCGCGAACTGACGTGCGATCGAGAAGGCCAGGCTGCGGCCGGTGAACAGCGAGGTGCCCACCGCGATAAGGCACAAGCCCAGGAACGTCGTGCCCATGCTGGCGAACATCGCGACCGTGCCGCCCACGACGAAGTACGGCGCCACCGGGAAAATCGCCCCGAACGCGAAGAAGCAGAACGAGGAAATCGCGGCAGCCCACGCCGAGCCGCCCAGTTCCGACGGATCGACGCCCAGGTCCTCGCGCACCACCGTGTCCAACGCGGTGCGCGGCGTTTCCGACAAGTGCCCGGCCAGGTGCTCCGCCTTGGCACGGTCCATGCCCTTGTCGCGATAGATGCCGGCGATGTGGCGCACGCCCTCCTCCGGCGCCACCGCGAGCCGCTCGGCGCGTTCGGTGATCTGCGCCTGGTAGAACTCGCGGGAGCTGTTGACCGACAGCCATTCGCCAAGCGCCATCGAACACGAACCGGCAACGAGGCCGGCGAGGCCCGCCAGCAGCACCGCGCGGTTCCCGGTCGCGGCGCCGGCCATGCCCATCACCAGGCTGACATTCGACACCAGCCCGTCGTTGGCACCGAGCACCGAAGCGCGCAAGGTATTGCCGCCGCCCGCCCGATGGCGGTGCCCGCGTGCGGCGCGGCCATCCGCTGGCACGAAATGGTCGCGGTGGCCGATGCGGTCGACCGGCGTTTCCAGGTGGTCGGCGTGCTCGAGCCGCACCACCGTCGGCATCACGAAGCCGGTGCCGAACCATGCTGCCAGCGCGCCCAGAACCCGTACCCGCATGCGCGGCTGCATAGGCGGAATTGCCACACCGGCGTCGCGCAGGCGCGCCTCCCAGAATGCCGCGTTGCGGCGTTCGCCCTCGGCGATGCGCCGGTAGGCGCGCGCCAGCCGCGCATCCGACGCCGCTGCCGCGAGGCGGGCATACAGCGCCTCGTTGTCGCGCTCGACGCGCAGGTTCTTCAGGTATCGGCGCGCGCGGGAATCAGGCATGCACGCATCACCCGGCGAATGTCTTCTTGAAGCCGTTGTCGCTGAAGCCGACGCTGACCGCGCCGTCTTCGCGAACGACGACCGGCCGGCGAACCAGCGCCGGATACTCCTTGAGCAGCAGCGTCCATTCCGGGTCGCTCCCGGGATGCTTGCGCTGCGGCAGCAGGTTCCGCCAGGTCGTCGAGGACTTGTTGACCAGCTTTTCCCAGCCACCGAGTTGGTTCGCCCAACCCTTGAGCGTGGCCGCGGGCACGGGATCCGCACGATAGTCCACGAAGCTGTAGTCGAAGCCGAAGCGATCCAGCCAGTTGCGCGCCTTGCGGCAGGTGTCGCAGTTGGGCAATCCGTAGAGCGTCGTACCGGTCATGCAAGGCACCTCGGGTGAAGGTCGTCCGCGACGACGCGATTGGCCGCCCATGGGGCAGCCGACGTCACCGCCCATTCTGCCATCACCGTGCGCGGAAACGCTCGCCGGGCACCGACGCTTCTTGTTTCGTCGGCACTGTCCGCGGAACCGGATGCCGATTGCACGCTTTTCCTGTGCCGCGGCCGATGCATCGCGCCGGACTTGCGGACGCTCGCGCACGCCATCGAAAGCGCTACCGCGCAAGGGTTTGGACTACACTCTTGCGACGTCGGTCTGCGGCAGTGCGATGACGGTCATGAAACCGCTGTGCTTGGCTGTTGCGACCTTCTGCGCGGCGCTGGCACTGTCCGGCTGTGGCGGATCCTCCGGAAATCCGGCGCAGCCGCCCGCACAACCACCCCCACCTCCTTCTCCCCCGCCGCCGCCGCCGCCTCCACCGCCTCCGCCCCCGAACGTCGACCCGCTGTACCTCGCCTCGGGCGCCAGTCCGTTCGGGCCGAACTGCGACGGCGAGCCGGTCACGGGCACCCTCTACGTCAACGCCGAGGTCGAACCCTCGCTGGCGATCGATCCCCGCAACCCGCTGGCAATGGCCTCAGTGTGGCAACAGGACCGCTGGTCGAACGGCGGCGCGCGCGGCATCGTGGCGGCCGTGTCGCCCGACGGCGGCCACACCTGGGCGAGCCACCCGATTCCGCTGACGCGCTGCGGCGGAGGCACGCCCGCCAATGGCGGCGATTACCCGCGCGCCAGCAACCCGTGGATCACCGTGGCGCCGGACGGCACGCTGTACCAGCTCGCGCTCGGCTTCGACGGCGGCGCATTGACGCCGGGTTCGGTGAGCGCGGTGCTGACCAGTTCATCGCTCGACGGCGGATTCAGTTGGGGCCCGACGAAGACGCTGATCCGGGACAGCGGCGGCCAGTTCTTCAACGACAAGGGTGCGATCACCGCCGATCCGGTCACGCCGCAGTACGTGTATGCCGTCTGGGATCGCCTCTCGGCCACCACCGGGCTCACCGTATTCACCCGCAGCAGCGACGGCGGGCAGACCTGGGCGCCGGTGCGCACGATCTTCGATCCCGGCCCCGGCAACCAGACGATCAGCAATGCCATCGTGGTCCTGCCCGACGGTCGCCTGGTCGACTTCCTGCTCGAGATCGACGGCATCAACGCAGGGCAGTTCCGCTCCTACCTCGAGGTGATCCGCTCCGACGACCAGGGCACGACGTGGTCGGCGCCCGTGCGCATCGCCGAGAACCTGTCGGTCGGCACGCGCGACCCGGACACGGGCACGCCGGTGCGCGACAGCTCGCTGGTGCCGGAAATCGCCGCCGGCCCGGGCGGCGAACTGTACGTCGTGTGGCAGGATTCACGCTTCACGGCGGGCGCGCGCGATGCCATCGCGCTCTCCGTTTCGACCGACGGCGGTTCGAGCTGGTCGGCCCCGCTGCGCATCAACGCCGATCTCTCGACGCCCGCATTCTCGCCACAGGTGCATGTGCGCGCGGACGGCATGGTCGCGGTCAGCTACTACGACTTCCGGGACGACACCGGCGATCCCGTGACTCTCTACACGGGCTACTGGCTGACGCGTTCGCTCGACTTGTCCAGTTGGCAGGAAAACCGCATCGCGGGCCCGTTCGACCTCGCGCTCGCCCCGAACACGACGTCACCGGGCGCCGGTGGTTACTTCCTCGGCGACTACCAGGCGTTGGCCAGCGTCGGAACGACGTTCATGCCGATGTTCGTGCAGACGGTCACGGCGACCGACCCGACCGCCGTCTACTTCGCGCCGCAGGTGTCCGCGATGGCGGCGATACGGGGAGCGGCGCACGTTACCGCGCAGGCCGAGTCCGCTTACAGCGTGAACGATGCCATGCGGGCGCGCGTCAGCGAAAACATCGTGCACGCGATGCGGGCCCGCATCCCGAACTGGCGCGAGCGCCGGTAGCTGCCCCGGCGGTTGCGCCGGACTGTGATCACGCGCGCAGCAATTCGTTGATCGAGGTCTTGGCGCGGGTCTTGTCGTCCACGCGCTTGACGATGATCGCGGCATACAGGCTGTGCGAGCCATCCGGCGCCGGGAGCGACCCCGCCACCACGACGCTGCCGGCCGGCACCCGGCCGTAGGAAATCGTCTTGCTCGCGCGATCGTAGATGCGAGTCGATTGCCCCAGGAACACGCCCATCCCGAGCACGCTGCCGTGCTCGACGATCACCCCCTCGACCACCTCCGAGCGCGCGCCGATGAAGCAGTCGTCCTCGATGATGGTCGGCGAGGCCTGCAACGGCTCGAGCACGCCGCCGATCCCGACACCCCCGGAAAGGTGCACGCGCGCACCGACCTGCGCGCACGATCCGACCGTCGCCCAGGTGTCCACCATCGCGCCGGGCCCGACGTGCGCGCCGATGTTGAGGTAGCTCGGCATCAGCACCGCGTCGCGGCCGACGAACGCCCCGCGCCGCACCAGCGCACCCGGCACGATGCGCGCACCGGCGGCGCGGAACGCCGCTTCGTCGGCGCCCGCGAAGCGCAACGGCACCTTGTCGAACGCAGCCATGGGTCCGCCGTCCAGCACGCGTGCGTCGTGCACCCGGAAATACAGGAGGATGGCGCGCTTGATCCAGGCGTGGACGGTCCAGCCACCCTGCCCGTCGGGCTCCGCGACCCGCAGTTCACCGGCCTCGAGCGCATCGAGGACCTTGTCCAGGCTCGAGCGCAGCCCGCCGGCGTCCGCTTCGCGCAGGTTGGCGCGTTGTTCCCATGCGGCGTCGATTGCGTGTTGCAGGTCAGGCATGGCCGATCCCCTGGTCGGCGACCATGCTGCCGGGCGCGAGGCGCCGCTGCAACGCCGCGCGCAGGGTCGCCTGCAGCTTGGCGTCGAGCGGCGCGTTGTGGCGATCGCTGAGTTCGAAGAAGTCCTCGACCTGGTCGCCGAAGGTCGCGATGCGCGCGTCGTGCACGCGCACGCCGGCGTCCAGGAAAGCCTGCGCGATTGCGACCAGCAGCCCCGGCCGGTCGCTGCACACCAGCGCCAGCCGCGTCAGCGGGCGGCCTTCGTCGCCCGCAAAGTCCATCCGGGGCGGACGCTGGAAGTGGCGCAGGCGCCGTGTGAGGCTGCGCCGCGCGGGTTGGGTGCGCAGGGTCGCGGCGCCCAGTGCGCGCAGCAGCGCGTCGCGCAATGCACCCGCACGTTCAGGCGGCGCCGGCAATTGGGTGCCGGCTTCCAGCACCGTGAAGGTATCGAGCGCGCGGCCGTCGCGGGAGGTCATCACGCGCGCGGCGACCACGTCCAGGCGCAGCCGGTCGAGGGTTGCGGCCACCGCGGCGAACACGCCGTCGCGATCCGGCGTGCACACGAACACCTCGGTGCCCCCTCGCACGTCCGGATTGCGCACGGCCACCACCGTCTGCGCCGCGGCATCGTCCAGCAGCGCGGCCACCTGCCACGCCAGCACTTCCGCCCGCTGGCGCAGCAGCGCGGTATCGGGAAACTGCCCGAGGACGCGGTCGGCCGCGCTTCGTTCGAAACCGCGTTCGAGCAGCAATCCCAGCGCACGCTCGCGCGCCTCGCGGATCCTGATTTCGGCGCGCGCCGGGCGTTCGAGGTCGCGGCGCAACACGTATCGCGCGGCGACATACAGGTCCGCCAGAAGGCGGTCCTTCCAGGAATTCCAGAGCCTCGGGCTGGTGCCGGCGATGTCGGCGATCGTCAGGAGGTACAGGAGGTCCAGCCGCGCCCAGTCGCCCACCTGCACCGCGAAGCGATGCACGACCTCCGGGTCGGCGATGTCCTGGCGCTGCGCGGTGACGCTCATCAACAGGTGCCAGCGCACCAGCCAGGCGACCTCGTCGGTATCGGCTTCGTCCAGCCCGAGATTGCGGCAGAACGCACGCGCCTCCGTTTCACCGAGGCTGGAATGATCGCCGCCGCGCCCCTTCGCGATGTCGTGGAAGATGCCGGCCAGCAGCAGCAACTCCGGTTTCGGTAGCCGCGCGAACGCCTCGCAGGCGAGCGGCAGCGCGGCGCGCGCCTCCGGCTGCGCGTAGCGAGCGATGTTGCGCAGCACCCGCAGGGTATGTTCATCGACCGTGTAGACATGGAACAGGTCGTACTGCATCCGCCCCACCACCCGCGCGAACGGCGGCAGGATCGCCGCGAGGATGCCGTGCCGGTTCAGCGCATCGATCACCCGCACCGCATCCGCGCCGCGGCGCAGCAGGGCGAGGAACGCGGACAGTACCTGCGGATTCCTCGACAGTGACGTACCGTGCGCGACCAGCGCGTGCTCCACTGCGCGCATGGTCGCCGCGGTCGTGCCGGTGCAGCCCTCCACGTCGAAGCGCCTGGCGAATACCTCGATCAATCCTTCCGCCGCGCCCAGCAACCAGTCCGGATCGCGCAACTCGATCCGGCTCCCGCGCAGCACGAAGTGTTCGTCGAGGTCACGGGGCGGCGGCAACGGATGGAGGTATTCCTGCAGCCGCTCCAGCAACTGCACGAGCAGCCGTTCGGTGGCGCCGGCCGCGCGGAAATAATCCTGCATGAAGCGCTCGATCGCTTCGTTGCCGACGGTGTTGGCGTCCTCGTAGCCGAGGCGCGTCGCCACCGCGCGCTGCCAATCGAACAGCAACCGCTCCTCGGCGCGGCCGGCTTCCAGGTGCAGCCCGTAGCGGTCGCGGCGCAGCACCATGCGTGCGTTGCGCAAGGCGTCGCGTTCGCTCGCCTCGAGGAGGTTCGCCCGCACCAGCCCGTCGAGGTCATCGACCCCGACCAGCCGCTTGCCCAGCCAGCGGATCAGGTCGAGGTTGCGCAAGCCGCCGGGACCGTCCTTGAGGTCGGGCTCCAGGTTGTGCGTGGTGTCGTCGAAACGGGCATGGCGCTGGGCGCGTTCCTCCAGCTTGGCCGCGAGGTACGCGTCGGGAGGCCACAGCGACGGATCGGCGGTGATCGCCCGCAGCTCCTGTTCGAGCCGCTCGGCACCCGCCAGCCGGCGAGCGTCGAGCAGGCTGGTGAACACGCCCACGTCCGCGGCCGCGATGTCGCGACATTGGGCCGGCGTGCGTACGGCCTGCCCGGGCTTGAGCCCGATGTCCCACAGGCAGGTGAAGAAAGCCTCGAGGGCACGAACGGAAGCCGGCTCCGGATCCGCGATGTGCAATACCAGGAGGTCGACGTCCGAATACGGGAACAGCAATCCGTGGCCGAAGCCACCGACCGCGAACAACGCCATCCCCGCCGGCTCCCCGACGTAGGCCGACCACACGTGCGCGCAGACCATGTCCACGGCGCGTGCGCGCGTGCGCGCGAGCGACGAGGCATCGGCGCCCTCGCGGAAGGCGATCGTCAGCGCGCGCGCGTGGTCGTCCAGCAACTGGCGCAGGGCCGCGCGCGCGTCGCGCGAAACCCCGGCCAGCGGCAGTGCGGGCGGAAGGCGGGGGAGCGGCGGCACGAAACTGGCCTCCGTCTCGTTTTCTTGCGTCGTGGGCATTTGAAGGGCAAATACGGACGCCCCGTGCAAAGCGGCTGTTGTGAAAAGTCAGGCCATGGGTGGCCGTTCTGGAGCCCAGCACGCTCGGAGCGGTCAGTGCATCGTACCGTCCAAATGTTCAGCGATCAGGGATGATCGCAAAAATTACGCGTCCGGCCAGGGCGTCAGGATCTCGTAGCCGTCGTCGGTGACCACGACCGTATGTTCCCACTGCGCGGACAGGGAGTGGTCCTTGGTGACCACGGTCCAGCCGTCCGGCAGCGCGCGGGTGTGGCGCTTGCCGGCGTTGACCATGGGCTCGACGGTGAAGGTCATGCCCTTTTCCAGCCGCAGCCCCTCGCCGGCATGGCCGTAGTGCAGCACCTGCGGATCGTCGTGGTAGATCCGCCCGATCCCGTGTCCGCAATATTCGCGCACCACCGAGTAGCCGGCAGACTCCGCATGCTGCTGGATCGCGTGGCCGATGTCGCCGAGGGTCGCGCCGGGCCGCACCTGCCTGATGCCTTTCATCATCGCTTCGTAGGTGGTGTCGACCAGCCGTTTGGCGAGTACCGAGGGCGTCCCGACGAAGTACATGCGCGAGGTGTCCCCGTGCCAGCCATCCTTGATCACGGTGACGTCGCAATTGACGATGTCGCCGTCCTTCAGGACCTTGCCGGGGCTCGGGATGCCGTGGCAGATCACGTGGTTGACCGACGTGCACAAGGTCTTGGGGAAGCCGCGGTAGCCGACGTTCGCCGGGATCGCGTCCTGCACGTCCACGATGTGGCGGTAGGCGACTTGGTCGAGTTCCTCGGTCGTGACGCCCGGCTTGACGTGCTCCTTGAGGATGGCGAGCACCTCGGCCGCGAGGCGGCCGGCGACGCGCATCCCCTCGATTTCTTCAGGGGTTTTGGGAATGACAGGCATAGCGCGCCATTATCCTCCATTCGCACCGGTCCTGCAGCCGCGCCGCGCCCCGCTTGCCCCGGACGCCTGCAGCCGGTACACTTTGCCGGCTTTGCGAAGGCAAAGTCGCCCACGCCGGGCGTCACCGGCGAATACACACGCAGGCCTGCATCCATCGTGATGCACCGGCACCGGGGTCCCTCGATGGAGGGTCGTTGCCGCGGGGCCTGCGGAAGCCCAACCCCGGAACCTGTCGCGCCGACCCGTCCACGACGGCCGCGCACGCCGCGCAAGCGGAGCGGGTTCCCCATCGGAGTCATCATCATGCCCCAAGTCACCATGCGCCAGATGCTGGAAGCCGGCGTCCATTTCGGCCACCAGACGCGCTACTGGAACCCCAAGATGGCGCCCTTCATCTTCGGCGCCCGCGGCAAGATCCACATCATCAACCTCGAAGCGACGGTGCCGAAGTTCACCGACGCGATGAATTACCTGTCGGGCCTCGCG
>DASSOQ010000028.1:0-49201 GCA_035700365.1 Rhodanobacteraceae bacterium
AACCCAAGAGGGAGTCTCCATGAACAAAGCTGAATTGATCAATGCAATTGCCGACCACGCCGATCTGTCGAAAGCCGACGCCGGACGTGCACTCGATGCCGTGACGGACCAGATCAAGCGTGCGCTCAAGAAGGGCGACGACGTGTCGCTGGTCGGCTTCGGTACCTTCGTGGTGCGCAAGCGCGCCGCCCGTTCGGGCCGCAACCCGCGCACCGGCGACACCATCAAGATCAAGGCGTCGAAGGTGCCGGCGTTCAAGGCCGGCAAGGCGTTGAAGGATGCGTTGAACTGAGCTTCGCCTTCGGCCGGCCTTCCGTCGGTCGTGTGCATGTTTTCCGGCGGCCGACGCATCGCGTCGGCCGCTGCGTTTAGGGGGTTGGGTGTAGCTACGCAAGGGCAGCAGGAGCGTAGGCCGGCTCGAGCACGAAGGGTGGAGCCGGCAGCGCCAGCGTCGATGCCGCAGAATCGTCATGGTGATCGGTTGCCGGGTCCGTCGCTGCGCTCCTTGACCCGGCCTACGGCCGGCGGTACACGTGAGATTCGCGGCACAGGGATGTGCCGCTCGCGGAAGCCGCTTCGTGGCTGACGCGGAAAACGTGGCGCGGCTTTGCCGCGGCCGTTTTCGCGAGGGCCGTGGCAGGATGCCCGGTCCCGAGCAACAACTTGGGGTGCTTAGCTCAGCGGTAGAGCGTCTCCTTTACACGGAGAGGGTCGGGGGTTCGATCCCCTCAGCACCCACCAATCCCCCACGCGAGCGGCCGGCTTCGCTTACAATTGCCGGTTCATTCGATTCGACAGTCACGGCGGTACCCATGCTGCAAGCCATCCGCAACATGTTCAAGAGCTGGATCGTCATCGCGATCTTCGGTGTCCTGGTGGTCGTTGCGTTCCTGTTCTTCGGCATCGAGGGCTACTTCAGCCAGAGCAACGAGACCTGGGTGGCGAAGGTCGATGGCCACGAGGTTTCGCAGCAGGATTTCACCACCGCGTTCAACAACTACCGGCAGCAGCAGTTGAATTCGCCGGGCAACGCCATGGACCCCGCGGACTTCCAGAAGCCGGAAGTCAAGGAGGCCGTGCTCAAGCAGGTCGTCAACCGGCAGCTCCTGTTGAACGAGAACGACAAGCTGGGGATCAAGGTGCCGGACGCTGCCGTTCGTGAGCAGATCGCCTCGTACCCCGTCTTCCAGGTCAACGGGAAATTCGATTCCAGTTCCTACCTCGCGTGGCTCGCGCAGCAGCGCAAGAGCGCCGACCAGTTCGAGGACGAGGTGCGGTCCGACCTCGCCACCCGGCAGTTGCCCGAGGCGATCATCGCCACCGCTTTCGCCACCAAGACCGAAGCCGAAGCCTTCCTGCGGCTGGAATTGCAGCAGCGCGATTTCAGTTTCGTCGACCTTCCGCCGCCGGCGCCGACGCCCGGGCAGGGCAAGGTCACCGATGCGGAAATCGCCGCTTACTACAAGGCGCACAAGTCCGAGTTCATGACGCCCGAGCGGGTCGCGGTCAATTACATCGACCTCGACGCCGCCACCATGAAGGTCACCCCGGACCTGAGCGACAAGGCGCTCAAGGCGCGCTACGAGAAGGAAAAGGCGCGGTTCGTGAGCCCGCCGCAATGGGAGGTCGCGCACATCCTGATCAAGCTGCCGCCCAAGGCCAGCGCCGCCGAAAAGCAGGCCGCCCTGGCCAAGGCGAAGAAGGTCGAGGCGCTGGCCAAGGCGCCCGGCGCGGATTTCGCCAAGCTGGCCGAGGAATATTCCGATGACCTGGGCTCCAAGCGGCAGGGCGGCGACCTTGGCTGGCTGTCCAGGGGCGAGGCCGGCCCGGAATTCCAGGCCGCGCTGGACAAGATGAAGAAGGGCGACATTTCCGATCCGGTGCTGACCCCGGATGGTTACCACATCATCGACGTGCGCGACCTGCGCGAAGGACATTCGCAGACCTTTGCCGAGGTGCGCGACCAGTTGGCCGCCGAAGCGAAGAAAGATGCCCGCAAGGACACCTACCAGGATGTCGGCAGCAAACTCACCGACATGATCTACAACGATCCGACCTCGCTGAAGCCGGCGGCGGAGAAGCTCGGCTTGACGATCCACACGACGCCGCTGTTCGGGCGCGACGGCGCCAAGAGCGGCATCGCCGCGGACCCGAAAGTCGTGAAGGCGGCGTTTTCCGACATGGTGCTGGTGCAGGGCAATACTTCCGACCCGATCGACCTCGGCGACGACCACATGGTCGTGATCCACGTGGACAAGCACGTTCCGGCGGCGCCGAAACCCGTGGACCAGGTCCGTGACCAGATCCAGCAGGAGATCGTCCAGCAGCGCGTGGACGCCTCGGCCAGGAAACTCGCCGAAAAGGCGTTCGGCAAGCTCCAGGGCGGCGCATCGCTGGATGCGCTGGCGAAGGAGGCCGGCCAAGACGTGCAGCAGAAGTCCGGGGTGATCCGCAACGCGCAAGGCATCGACCAGGACCTCGTCACGGCGGTATTCAAGCTGGCGCATCCACCGAAGGGCGGCGATACCAAGGCGCTGGTGCCGATGGAGAACGGACACTACGCGCTGGTGGTGCTGCACTCGGTGACGCCGGGCGACCCCTCGACGGTTCCGCAGGAAGCGCAGGCGTTCCTGCGCGAGCAGATGGCGCGCGCCTACGGCAGCGCCGACATGCAGGAATTCATCGACATCCTGCGGGACCACGCCAAGATCGAACTCGCGAAGCAGCGGCTGTAACGGTGCGGGAAGACGGGAGACGGAGAGACGGAACGCTACCTCCTTCGTCTGAGCGAGCGCAGCGAGCGTCGTTTCCCGTCTACATCTCCAAGCCGGCCATCCCGAGGGTGTTGTAGCCGGCATCGACGTAGGTGACCTCGCCGGTGATGCCGGAGGCGAGGTCGGAGCACAGGAACGCGGCGGCGTTGCCGACTTCCTCGATGGTGACGCTGCGGCGCAGCGGCGCGACGTGCTCGACGTGGTCGAGCATCTTGCGGAACCCCGCGATCCCGGCGGCGGCGAGGGTCTTGATCGGGCCGGCCGAGATCGCGTTGACGCGGGTGCCTTCCGGGCCGAGGTTGTAGGCGAGGTAGCGTACATTGGCCTCGAGGCTGGCCTTGGCGAGTCCCATCACGTTGTACGACGCGAGCGCGCGCTGGGCGCCGAGATAGGTGAGGGTGAGGATCGCGCCATTGCGGCCCTTCATCATCGGCCGCGCGGCCTTGGCCAGCGCCGCGAGGCTGTAGCTGGAGATGTCGTGGGCGATCCGGAAGTTCTCGCGGGTGAGGCCCTCGAGGTATTCGCCCTGGATCGCCTCGCGCGGCGCGAAACCGATCGAGTGGATCAAGATGTCCAAGCCATTCCAGCGCTTGCCGAGGTTTTCGAACAACGTTTCGATGTCCTGGTCACGGCTGACGTCGCACGGCAGCACGATGTCGGAGCCGAGCTGGGTCGCCGCTTCGTCCACCCGGCTGCGGAGCTTTTCGTCGACATAGGTAAAGGCGAGTTCGGCGCCTTCGCGGTGCATCGCCTGCGCGATGCCCCACGCGATCGAGCGGTTGCTGAGGATGCCGGTGACGAGAGCGCGCTTGCCTTCGAGGAAACCCATGTCCGCGGTACTCCGTTCGGAAAGATCGAAGGCGCCATTGTACGGGCGCTCCCCCGTGCTACGGCTGGCTGCCCACGCGCAATGGCTCGCCGGGACGGATGTCGTCGCCGTCCAGGTGGTTCCAGCGCTTCAGTTCGGCGGTGGTGACGTGGTAGCGATGGGCGATCGACCACAGCGTCTCGCCCTTGCGCACGACGTGTTCACGCTGCGGCCGGGCGGCAGCGGCGCCGGGCGATGGTGGCGGAGTCTCGGCCGGCGGTTGAGGGTCGTGGCCGGAATCGGGTTCCCCTCCGTGGCTCCCGGCCTGCGCGATCGATGCCGGCGCGCCCTTCGCCAACGCCGCCGCCAACGTCTCGGCAGCGTCCGCGGGCAGCAGCAGTTTTCCGGGACTGTGCTCGGGAATGCGGCTGCCGAGATAGCCGGGATTCAGGGCTCGCAGCCTGCTCTCGGACACGTTCGCCATGCCGGCGATCGCGCGCAATTCCAGACCGTGCGGTACTTCCACGACCTGCAGGCGATCCGCCGGGACGGGATCGGGCAATTGCACGTTGAAGCGCCCGGGATCGCGGATGATGCATGAAAGTGCCATCAGCTTGGCGAGGTGCTTGCGGCTGGTGGAGCTGATCCGGATGTCCGGGATCGCGCCGTCGCCGAGGTCGTCGCGGTGGCCCTGCAGCGCGTTCGCGAGGGCGCCGGATCCGGCGTTGTAGGCGAGGTCGGCGAGCCTCCAGTCGCCGAATCGCTGGTGGAATGCCTTCAGCATCTTGATCGCCACGCGCGTCGAGGCGATCGGATCGAGCCGGCCGTCGTAGCTGCGATCGATGGTGAGCCCGTGCCTGCGCGCGGTGTGCGGCATCAATTGCCACATGCCGGCGGGGTCGCCGCCGTGGCTGGTTTCGGAGGCATCGTACGAACTCTCCAGCATCGGCAGCATGGCGAATTCGCCCGGAACGCCGGCCCCGTGCAGTTGTTCCTGCACGTACAGCATCATCGGCAGCGCCTCCTGCAACAACTGCTCGAACTGCGCGGGCGAGCGGGTGTAGGCGGCCAGTTTCGCCTTGACCAACGGTGAATCGTTGCAATCGTTCATGGCGAAGCTGGCGGTGAGATCCGTCCACGCATGGGCCACCGGCGCGGGCGGTGGAAGCGGAGCGACGGTGGGCGGCGCGGGTTCCGGGTGCGGCACCACCGTCGCCGGCTTGCGCGGTTGGATCGCGCAGGCGGCGAGCAGGGCAGTCGCCGCGAGCATCGCCGCGAGGCGGACACCGGCGCGCGGCGTACTCATGCCGTGAAGTGGTCCTTGGCAAGCCGGAGCGCGGCGAACCGGTCGACGCGCCGCTGCGACGGGGCGGCGCCCTGCGGCCAGGGGATGCGCGCATCGGCGATGGCCTCCACGCGCAGGAATGGATTCGCGGCGCGTTCGTCGGCGAGCCGTGCCGGCACGGTGGGTGCGCCGCGTTCCCGTTGCGCGCGCGCGTCCCGCATGCGCGCCTGCAAGGCCGCGTTCTCCGGGTCCACGCTGATCGCGAAGCTGGCATTCGCCAGCGTGTATTCGTGCCCGCAACACACCTGCGTGTCGGCCGGCAAACCCGCGAGCCGGTCCAGCGATGCGAGCATCTCCTCGGGCGTGCCTTCGAACATCCGGCCGCAGCCGAGGCTGAACAAGGTGTCGCCGCAGAACACCAGGCCTTCGCCGTGGTAGGCGATGTGGCTGCGGGTATGGCCGTGCACCTCGATGACTTCGAAGCGCACCGCTGGCGCGGAAAGCTGGATCACGTCGCCGTCGCCGACACGCGTGGCGGCGAGATGAATTCGATCGTCGACCGGCGCGTAGATCGTCGCGTCGGGAAACAGCGACTTCAGTTCCGCGGTGCCGCCGATGTGGTCGGCGTGGTGATGGGTGAGCAGGATCGCCGCCAGCGTGCGGCCTTCTTCCGCGAGCGCGCGCAGGACCGGCTCGGCTTCGCCGGGATCGACGACCAGCGCCGCGCCCGAGACCGGGTCGGAGAGCATCCAGATGTAGTTGTCGCGCAGGGCGGGCAGGGCGCGCAGGGACGACATGGCGGGTTCTGTGGAAAACCCGACCTTAACAGCCGTGCCGGCGACGTTCGTTAGTTCGGGCTTAACGGGAGGCTGCGGCTTATCGTTTGCTCATGAATCCGTCACAATGCCGACTCGATCCCGCTTCCGACGCTGCGATTGCCCACCACGATGCCGGCACCCCGATTCGACGTGCACGATCCCGCCCTGGCGGCGATCGGTGCCGACGCAGCCGCGGTCTGCGCGCGCCGCCTGACGCGGATCGCCGGCATCCATGGCCTGGTGCTGGACGGCATCGCGCTGCCGGAGCCGCGGGTGGAGGGCGTGGCCTGCTGGACCACCCTCGAGCGCGACACCGCCCGCAACGGATGGTGCGGATCGCTGCGGATCGACGCGCACGAGCTTCCCTTCGGCGATGAATCCTTCTGCGCGGTGCTGGTGCGGTTCGCCGAACACGCGGCGATCGCGCCGGAGGACCTCGCGCGCGAACTCGCGCGGGTCCTCGCCAACCACGGCACCTTGCTCGTTTCCGGCTTGCACCCGCGTTCCTGGTGGCGCGACGGCTTGCCGCCGCGTCGCTGGGAGCGCGCGCTGCGCGCGGCCGGACTCGACGTGCTCCCGGCCATCCGTTGCGGAGCTCCCTGGCCGCGCGCGGCGGGTGCGGCCGGCATGCCGACGTGGCTGGTGCGGGGCATGGGCGGCGCCTACGTGATCGAGGCGCACCGGCGGATCGTCACGGCGATTCCGTTGCGCAAGTCCGCGCCGGGCCGGCGCGCCGTCGACCAGAAGGCGTTCCTGCCGAACGCCCGCCGCAAGTCGCTGTACGGCCTGTTGCGCAAGGCGGCTTCGGCGTTGCGCGCCCCCCGGCGATTGTCCCGGACGCGTGCATGACGGCGGACGGTTCGCACGTCGTCGAAGTGTTCACCGACGGTGCCTGTCTCGGCAATCCCGGTCCGGGCGGCTGGGCTGCGCTGCTGCGCTGGCGCGGCACCGAGAAGTTGCTCGCGGGCGGGGAAGCCGCCACCACGAACAACCGGATGGAACTGACGGCGGCGATCCAGGCGCTCGAGGCCTTGAAGCGCGAATGCGATGTGCTCCTCACCACCGATTCGCAGTACGTCCGGCAAGGCGTCGAGCAGTGGCTGGCCCGCTGGCAGGCCAATGGCTGGCGAACCGCCGGCAAGCAAGCGGTCAAGAACCAGGACTTGTGGGAGCGCCTGGCGGTGGCGTCGGCGCGCCACCGGGTACGCTGGGCGTGGGTGCGCGGCCACAGCGGACATCCGGAAAACGAGCGCGTGGATCGCGCCGCCCGCGCCGAAGCGGAACAACTGAAGGAGCTCGCGTGACGCGCAAAGTCATCCTGGACACCGAGACGACCGGCCTCGAGGTCGAACGCGGCCATCGCGTGATCGAGATCGGTTGCGTCGAGCTGGTCGATCGTCGCCCGAGCGGGCGGACGTTCCAGCGCTACCTCAATCCCGAGCGCCCCATCGAAGCGGGCGCGGTGGCGGTGCACGGCATCACCGACGAGTTCCTGCGCGACAAGCCGAGGTTCGCGGACATCGTCGAGGACTTCCTGGCATTCGTCGACGGCGCCGAGCTTCTGATCCACAACGCCGCGTTCGACACGGCGTTCCTGGACGACGAGCTGAAGCGCGCCGGCGCGGGCTACGGCAGGCTCGCCGACCGGGTGACGATCGTCGATACCCTGGAGCTCGCGCGCCGGAAGTATCCGGGCCAGAAGAATACGCTTGATGCCTTGTGCAAGCGCCTCGGCGTCGACAACAGCGGCCGCAAGGTCCACGGGGCCCTGCTCGACGCGCACCTGCTGGCCGACGCCTGGATCGCGATGACCGCGGGCCAGGCGGCACTGGCGCTCGAAGGCGGTCCCCCGGGACCTGCGGCCGGCGCGGTGGTGGCGGGGGTGGCGCTCGGCGAACTGCTGGTACGTCCGCGCGTGTTGCGTGCCTCGCCGCTCGAAGCGGCCGCGCATGCCGCGCGCCTGGACGCGCTGGACAAGGCCAGCGGCGACGCCAGCCTGTGGCGGCGCGCCGAGCGTGTCGACGAGGCTTGCGCGTAGGGCGGAATCGGCGTCGCCGCTTCCGCCGGACATCCGATGCCGAATGGGCGTGAACCCTGGGTCGGTTCCGCCCTGTTTTCGAAGCGGTGGACGCGCGGCCGGGGAGCAAGTGCCTTGAAGGGTCGCGGCGGCCGCCGTGCGCTCAGCGGATCCGCACCAGCACGACCGTGATGTTGTCGCGGCCGCCGGCGTCGAGCGCGGCCAGCAGCAGATGGTCGACGCATTCCTGGGCGGCAAGATCGGTGCGCGCCAGCACCGCGGCGATGCTGGTGTCGTCCAGCTCTTCGGTCAGGCCGTCCGTGCACAACAGGAACTGCATGCCCGCCGAACAGCGTCCCGTCAACGGCTGGATCTTCAGGGCTTCGGGCGGAGTGATGCCGAGTGCCTGGGTGATCTGGTTGCGCTGCGGATGACTGCGCGCCTCGTCGGCGGTGATGGTGCCCTGTTCGACGAGTTCCTGGACCAGGGAGTCATCGCGCGAAAGCTGTTTCAGCGCGCCCTGCGACCACAGGTAGATGCGGCTGTCGCCCACCCAGGCGATTTCGAAGCCGTAGTCGCCGCCCAGCCGGAGCGCCGCCAGCGTGGTGCCCATCGGCGCGACCGTGGCCTCGTCCGGGTGCGGGTAGGCCAGGATCTCGTCGTTGGCGCGCAGCGCCGCATCGCTCAGGCCCTTGCCGCCGCGCGCGGCGGCCACCACCGCGTCCCGCGCCAGGGCGCTGGCGAGTTCGCCGTGCTCGTGCCCGCCAAGGCCGTCCGCGACCAGGAACAGCCCGAGATCCGCATCGGCCCAGTAGGTGTCTTCGTTGTGCTCCCGGCGCAACCCGGCGTGCGTCGCGTGTCCGAATTCGATCATGGCGTGGCGGCGCCGGTTGCGGGTGCCCGCAATGGTGGCGGCATCAAGCTCCGCTTCCGCCCGGATCCAGGCGCGACGAAAACACCTTCAGCTCGCGCATGATGCGCAACACCTGCCGGTGCAGCTCCTCGTTTTCCGGGGTCGGCGCGGCGTTGCGGGTTTCGTGGTACACCAGCGCGAGCCACAGCGCGAGGCCGCGCATGCGCACCTGCACGTTGTCGGAGCGGGCGCGTTCGAGCCCCACCTCGAGGCCCCCGATCTCGACGCCGTCCTCGCTGTGGGTGCCATACAGCGCGGGGTTCGGGCTCTGCGCGACGTTGTCGCATTCGCGCCCGATCAGCTCGGCGAGCTGGTCGCGATAGGAACGCGGGATCTCCAGGCAGCGCTGTTCGATGTCGCCGAGCTGGCGCCGCAAGCGCGCGTTCCGGCCCATGGCGGTGACGCGCGTGACGAGGCGCCGGAGGTAATTGCCCCCCGATTTGGGATGCTCAAGGACCAACGACGCGCTCCTCACGATGATTCACCATTCCCCCGTATCCCACGATTGTGCCGTGAACGCAGGTTGCCTACAAATGCCCCAGCCGCTGGCCGAGCCGAACCGGCGCGTCGGCGGCGAACGCGGCGTCGAAGCGCGCTGGGGGCGGCAGCAACACGATCACGGTGGAACCCATCTCGAATCGCGCCATTTCGGCGAACCGTGCCAGCCGGATTCCGCGGCCACGCCAGTCCCGTCGCGATAGCTTGCGCGCCCGCACCTCCGGTCCGTTCCACACGGTGGAAATGCCGGAGACCAGCATGGCGCCGACCATGGCCACCACGAAAGGCCCCTGCGCGCCCTCGAAGTGGCATACCAGCCGCTCGTTGCGCGCGAACAGGCGCGGAATGGATGCGACCGGCCCGGGCGCGACGCTGAACAGGCGACCGGGCAGGTAAACCGTTTCGACCAGTTCGCCCGCGACCGGCATGTGCACGCGGTGGTAGTCGCGCGGCGACAGGTACAGGGTCGCGAAGCCTCCGTCCCGGTAGCGCTCCGCCGCGGCGTCGTCGGCCAGCAGCTCGGCCACCGTGTAGCGGTGGTGCTTGGCCTGCACGATGCGGCCGCCTTCGACAGGCCCGATCTGGCTGATCCGGCCGTCGACCGGGCTGACGACGGTGGCGTCGTCGCCCTCCGGGCGCCGTGCGCCTTCCCGCAGGGCGCGCGTGAAGAACGCATTGAAAGAAGGATAGGCGCGGGGGTCGGGCTGCTCGGCTTCCTGGAGGTCCACCTGGTAGGAACGCACCACGCGGCCGATCAGGAAGTCCTTCCACGGACCCCACGTCCAGCGGGTCGCGACACGCACGATGCGGCTCAACGTCTTTTGCGGCGCAATGTGCTGGAAGAGCGTGGAGGGGCGCATCGGGCCAGTCTAGATGGACGCGGCCCCCGCAACCGCATCCCCGCCAGAGACGGGCGCCTATACTGCGCCATTCACCGGCGCGCCCGCATGCACGAACTGCTCACCATCGTCGACCTGATCCGCTTCGCCGCCAGCCGATTCAACGCGGCCGGGCTCACCTTCGGGCACAGCCACGACAACGCCATCGACGAGGCCTCGCACCTGGTGCTCTCGAGCCTGCACCTGCCGCCCGACTTGCCGCCGGCCTATGGCGGCGCGCGGGTCACCTCGGAGGAAAGATCGCGGGTGCTGGGCCTGATCGATCGCCGAATCGATACGCGCGAGCCGGTGGCGTACCTGGTCGGCGAAGCATGGTTCGCCGGCATGCCGTTCAAGTCGGACCGGCGGGCACTGGTGCCGCGCTCGCCGATCGCCGAGCTGATCGAGGGCGGCTTTTCGCCGTGGCTGGACGGGCAGGATGTGCGCCGCGCGCTCGACCTCTGCACGGGCTCCGGGTGCATCGGCATCGCAATGGCGGCGCACCAGCCGGACTGGCAGGTGGACATCGCCGACATCAGCGACGATGCCTTGGCGCTGGCGCGCGAGAACATCGCGCTGCACCAGCTCGACCGGCGGGTGCGCGCGGTGCGGTCCGACCTCTTCGCAGGCCTCCAGGGCGAGTGCTACGACCTCATCGTGTCGAATCCGCCGTACGTCACCGACGCCGAATACGCGTCCCTGCCGGGTGAATACGCACACGAGCCGAGGCTGGGACTGATCGCCGGCGCCGACGGCCTCGACATCGCATTGCGCATCCTGCGCGACGCGCCCGACCACCTGACGGAGGGCGGACTGCTGATCGTCGAAGTCGGCGAGAGCGAACGCGCGTTGGCGGCGCTGCTGCCGCAGGTGCCGTTCGTCTGGATCGAATTCAAGGTCGGGCCGATGGGCGTATTCGCGCTGGAGCGCCACGACCTGGCGGCGCACGCGGAGGCGATCCGGGTCGCGGCGGATGCACGCTGAGCATGGAAATCGTCACCGCCCGCCTGCGGCTGGATGACTTGCGCGACGAGGATGCCGAAGCGCTGTTCGGCTACAGGGGCGATCCCGCGGTCAGCCGCTACCAGGGCTGGAAGCCCGAATCGGTGGCCGACGCCGCGCGCTTCATCGAGGCGCAACAAGGGGCGGCGCCGGACGTCCCGGGCACGTGGTGGCAGCGGGCGATCCGCCTGCGCGATTCCGGCGAACTGATCGGCGATCTCGGCCTCCATTTCCTCGACGACGCGGCCGTCGAGCTCGGCATCAGCCTCGCGCCCGCGCACCAGGGCCGCGGCTACGCGCGCGAAGCCGTGGAAGTCATGTTCGACTTCGCGTTCGGCGGGCTGCACAAGCCGCGCGTGATCGCGCTGGTCGATCCGCGGAACACGTCCAGCATCCGCCTGCTCGAAGGACTCGGCATGCGGCGCAGCGGCGCCGAGGCGGATTCGCTGGTGTTCACGCTGCCGGCACGCGACTGGCTGGCCACGCCGGACGATGAAGACGGGTAAGCTTGCGCAGTTCCCGCTCGCGTCGCGCGCCGTGTCCTCCAACACCTTCGGCAAACTCCTCTCGATCACCACCTTCGGCGAATCGCACGGGCCGGCGATCGGCTGCGTGATCGACGGCTGTCCGCCGGGGCTCGCGATTGCTTCGGAAGAGTTCCGGCACGACCTCGCACGACGGGCCACCGGCAGGTCCCGTTACACCTCGCAACGCCACGAAGCCGACGCGGTGGAGATCCTGTCCGGGGTGTACGCGGGCAAGACCACCGGCACGCCGATCGCGCTGCTGATCCGCAACACCGACGCGCGTTCGAAAGACTACGACGAACTTGCGCGGACCTTCCGGCCCGGGCATGCGGACTACACCTACTGGCAGAAATACGGGATCCGCGATCCGCGCGGCGGCGGCCGCGCGTCGGCGCGCGAAACCACGATGCGGGTCGCGGCGGCGGTGATCGCGAAGAAGTGGTTGCGCGAAAGGCACGGCGTCGAAGTGCGGGGCTGGCTGGCGCAGATGGACGACATCGTCCCCGACACGACGGGGCCGATCGACTTCGGCGTCGTGGAATCCAACGCGTTTTTCTGGCCGGTCGCGGCGCAGGTACCCGAGCTCGAGCGCCGCATCGATGCGCTGCGCAAGGCGGGCGACTCCTGCGGTGCGCGCGTGGGCGTGGTCGCCACAGGCGTGCCGCCCGGCTGGGGCGAGCCGGTGTACGGCAAGCTCGACGCCGAACTCGCCGCGGCATTGATGTCGATCAACGCGGTCAAGGGCGTCGAGATCGGCGCCGGCTTCGCCTGCGTCGCGCAGAAGGGCAGCGGGCACCGCGATGAAATGCGCCTGGACGGTTTCGCGTCCAACCACGCGGGCGGGATTCTTGGCGGCATCAGCAGCGGCCAGGACATCGTGGCCTCGATCGCGTTGAAGCCGGCGTCCAGTATCCCGACGCCCGGGCGCAGCGTGGACATGGAGGGCGGGGAGGTGGACGTTCGCACCAAGGGTCGCCACGATCCATGCGTCGGCATCCGCGCGACGCCGATCGCCGAGGCGATGGTGGCGCTGGTGCTGATGGACCAGGCGCTCCGCCACCGTGCGCAGTGCGGCGATGTCGGCGAGGTGAAACCGCGGATTGCCTGACCGGGATGTTGTTGGTACGTTGGTTTCGATTTCCTCGGGCCTGCATTTCTTCGTCATTCCGGGGCGGCCGCAGGCCGCACCCGGAATCCGCTGGTGTGCCGAGCGAGCAGCCGAAGAGCGGATTACCGGTTCCGTTGCCGGAAAGCTGGCAACTGCCCCGGAATGACGAGGTTGTAAGTATGCTGTCCGGGGTCACGAGTCCCGATATCGACGAGCCCTGCAACGAATGGCCAAGAAACCCCAATACAACGTCGCCATGGTCGGCGCCACCGGTGCGGTGGGCGAAACCCTGTTGTCGATCCTCGAGGATCGGGCATTCCCCGTGGCCGAACTGGTTCCGCTGGCCAGCGAGCGTTCGGCCGGCAGCAAGCTGAAATTCCGCGGCAGGCAGGTGACCGTCCGCGAGGTCGCGGGCTGCGACTTTTCCGGCATCGACATCGCGTTCTTCTCGGCCGGTGCGGGCGTCAGCCGGGAACATGCGCCGCGGGCGGCGCATGCCGGCGCAGTGGTGATCGACAACACCTCGGAATTCCGTTACGTCGATGCCGTGCCGCTGGTGGTGAGCGAAGTCAATCCGCACGCCATCGCCGAATACACCAATCGCAACATCATCGCGAATCCCAACTGCTCGACGATGCAGATGCTGGTGGCGTTGGCGCCGATCCATCGCGCCGCCGGCATCGAGCGGATCAACGTGGCGACCTACCAGTCCGTGTCCGGCGCCGGGCGTTCGGGGATGGAGGAGCTCGGGCGCCAGACGGCGGACCTGCTCAATTTCCGGGAAATCGAGCCGGAAAAATTCAGCGCCCAGATCGCCTTCAACGTGATTCCGCATATCGATGCGTTCCAGGACAACGGCTACACCCGCGAAGAAATGAAGATGGTCTGGGAGACCCGCAAGATCCTCGAGGACGATGCGATCCAGGTGAACCCCACCTGCGTACGGGTTCCGGTGTTCTTCGGCCATTCCGAAGCCGTGCACATCGAGACGCGCGAGAAGATCGATGCGGCCACCGCGCGCGCGCTGCTGGAAGCCGCGCCGGGGGTGGTGGTGGTCGACGAGCGCAAGTCCGGCGGCTATCCCACGCCGGTCGGCTCGGCCGCGGGCAAGGATGCCGTGTTCGTGGGCCGCATCCGCGACGACATCTCGCATCCCACCGGGCTGGATTTGTGGGTGGTGTCCGACAACATCCGCAAGGGGGCGGCGCTCAACGCGGTGCAGGTCGCGGAAATCCTGATTCGCGAGTACCTTTGAGGCAGCGGGCAGGGCACGGCGTCGCGGGCGTTGTCCTGTTCCACAACGGATTTTGTCGTTCCGGACGTGCACGCGCGGGGCTGGGATCCGCAATGATGGTGTCAAGAGAACCATGACGAGGTGGCCCATGAGGGTGCGAAACCGCTGGATGTGGACGGGCATGCTGTGCGCGCTGCTGGGCGTCGGCCTGCCGGCCGTGGCGCCGGCTGCGGAAAGCCATGGCGGCAAAGCCGCGCAGGCGCAGTTGCGCGCTCTCCAGGCGAAGGTCTCGAAGGCGCAGGACAGGAACGACGAGCTGCAGGCGCAGGTGGCGAAGATGGAACGGCAAAATGCCGATCGCCAGAAACAGATGCAGCAGCGTGACCAGGAGATCGCGGCCTTGCAGCGGAAGCTCGAGGCGGCGGGCGCCGCGCCTTCGGCGGCGACGTCGGGGCACTGACGGGCGAAGGTTTCCGGGGCGGGCCGCCGGCTTGGTGATTGGCGGTTTCTGCAATACCCTTGCGCGGGGCGCGCGCGCATGGAGGCGGAGTCCGGCGCGCCCCGGTCGACAGCAGGGTTGGGTCCCATGAAGTTGAAACTCCGCATCGCAGGTGCCGCACTGCTCGCCGCGGCCATGTCCCCGGCCTGGGCGCTCCAATTGGGGCAGATCGAGGTCAAGTCTGCGCTGAACCAGCCGCTGGTCGCGGCGATTCCGCTGCACCCGAAGAACCTCTCCGAGCTGGACGGGTTGACGGTCAAGCTGGCGTCGGCCGACGACTTCGCGCGCGCCGGCCTGCCGCTGACGGCGACCGACCGCACGCTGCGTTTCCACGTGGTGACCGACAACAACGGCCAGAAGCTGATCCTGGTGACCAGCAGCCAGCCGGTCAGCGATCCGTATCTCGATTTCCTGGTCGAGGTGAACACGCGCCAGGCCAAGCAGGTGCGCGAGTTCGTGGTCCTGCTGAACCCGGTGATCTCGGCTCCGGCGCCGGCCGTGCAGACGGCGCCCGTTTCGTCGCCGGTTGCGGCGCCGCCGCCCAGGCCGGCGCAGATGCCGGCGCCCGAAGCAGCGGTGCAGGCCGCACCTCCGCAGGCCAGGACAACACCATCGAGCCCCGAACAACGGCCGGCGACACCGACCACGCCGAAACCGCAACCGCAGCCCCAGGCGGCGGCACGGAACCCGGCACCATCGCCGGCTCCGCCCCGACCGGCGCCCCGACCGGCTGCCGCGGCCCCGGCTTCCGGCACGATCCCGGTGCAGCGCGGCGACACCCTGTATGGCATCGCCAAGCGGGCCGCGCCCGACACCGGCGCCACCGTCAACCAGATGATGATGGCGCTGAAGTCGGCGAACCCGGAAGCATTCTTCAAGGACAACATCAACAACCTGAAGGCGGGTGCGATCCTGCGCATCCCGACCCGTGAGCAAATCGACCAGACCAGCATCGCCGCAGCCGACGCGGCAGTGCACCGCCAGTACGAGGCATGGCGTTCCGCCAGGCCGCATCCGGCGACCGTCCTCGAAGGCACTGCCGCGAATGCTGCCGCCAGGACGGCACCGAAACCCGCCGCCGCGGCACCGGAATCCGACCACCTGTCGCTGGTGCCGCCCAGCGGCGGCGCGAGCGGCGCCGGCAACCGGCCGGGGGTCGCGGGTGGCACGGGCGGCGAAACGGTCGCGGGCATGCAGCAGCGGCTGCAGAACGAACGTGGCACGCTGACCAGCCTCGAGCAGTCGAATGCCGACCTGGAATCGCGGGTGCACAGCCTCGAAGACCTTGCCGGAAAGTCCGACAAGTTATTGAGTCTCAAGGATGCCACGATCGCAGAGCTCCAGCGGAAACTGGCCGCCGTGCAGTCCGGCAAAGCGTTGGCGCCGACAGCGTCCGCGGGGGGTGTGGCCGCCGCCGGCAATGCGCCGGAGAAGACAACGGTCGCCAAGCCCGCCGGCACGTCCACGGCAGCCCAGTCGTCCGCATCGGTACCGCCTTGGTTCGAACGGCCGCTGACATGGATCATCGCGGCGGTGATCGCGCTCGCACTGATCCTCGTCGGGCTGCTGGCGCGTCGCCGCGGTGGCACGGAAGCGGAGGCCGGAGTGCCCGGCCCATTGACCGATCCCGAGGACCTCGCGCCCCCGGCCAGCACCGCGGCCTACCAGGCATCGCTCGAGGCGCAACTGGCCGAAAACCCCGACGACCTGGGCGTCCATCTTGCGCTGTGCCGGCTGTACCACGCCGAGGGCGATGCCGCGCGTTTCGTCGCGGCAGCCGAAGCGATGCACGCGCACGTCCGGGAGCCCGGCAGCCTCGAATGGCACGAGGTCGCGGTGATGGGTGAGGAACTGGCGCCCGGCAATCCGCTGTTCGCGGCACCGGCCGGGGGCCCGGTCGAAGCGGAGGGCGGAGAAGAGCCGGAGGTGGTCGCGCCACCGGTGGAATCCGTTCCCATCGAAGCCCTGGAGATGGAACCGGCGAGCGAGGCGGCCGGGGGCGAACCGGTCCCCGGAAGCCAGCCGCAACCGGCGCCGGCCGAGTGGGACGAGCCGCTTCCGGTGATGGGCACCATCACCGAAGCGCAGCCCGAACCGGCCCCCGACGAAGCCGCCGCGGTCCGTTTCAGCGACGACCCGGTCGACACCAAACTCGATCTCGCGCGTGCCTACCTCGACATGGGCGACCCGGACGGCGCGCGCGCGATGCTCGACGAGGTGCTCGAAGAAGGCTCCCAGATGCAAAAGGACGAAGCGCGGCGACTGCTCGCCGAGAGCACGGATTGAGTTGACCCGCGCAGGTCTCGACGGCGGACCGGCAGGCTCGATGCGCGTGGCGCTGGGCATCGAATACGACGGCACCGGTTTCCTCGGCTGGCAGCGGCTGGGCCACGGGCCGAGCGTGCAGGCCGCGGTGGAATCGGCGTTGTCGTTCGTCGCGGACCACCCGGTCGATGTGACTTGTGCGGGCCGCACCGATGCAGGCGTCCACGCGCGCTGCCAGGTGGTGCACTTCGACACCCACGCGACCCGCAGCGCGCGTGGGTGGGTGTTGGGCGCGACCTCCCGTTTGCCGCGCGAGGTCGCGGTGTTGTGGGCGCGTGCGGTGCCGGACGATTTCCACGCGCGATTTTCCGCGCGTGCGCGGCGCTATCGCTATGCCATCCTCAACCGCGCGATCCGGCCCGCGTTGGATGCGCGGTTCCTGTCGTGGGAACGCGTCTCCCTGGATGCCGAGGCAATGCATGTCGCGGCCCAGGCGCTGGTCGGCGAGCAGGATTTTTCCTCGTTCCGCGCGGTGTCGTGCCAGGCCCGCCATGCGCGCCGCAATGTCAGCGAAGTGAACGTGCGGCGCGAGGGTGAGCTCGTCACGGTGGAGATCGAAGCCAACGCCTTCCTGCACCACATGGTGCGCAACATCGTGGGCTCGCTGCTGGAGATCGGGCGTGGCGAGCGGCCGGCCGAATGGATGGCCGAACTGCTCGCGGCGCGTGACCGCAACATTGCCGGCGTCACCGCTCCGCCACAGGGCTTGACGTTCCTCGGCCCGAAATATCCGTCACAATGGGCGCTTCCACCCGAAGTGACACAGTAGCGCGTGCTGCGCGCGACCATCCCCCGAATGCCTCGCGTACGCGTGAAAATCTGCGGACTCACCCGCGTCGAGGACGCGGTCCTCGCCTGCGAGCTCGGCGCCGACGCGATCGGCATGGTGATGACGCCGAGCAGCCCGCGCTGCGTGTCGATCGAACGTGCACGTGCGATCCGCGAAGCGCTGCCGGCGTTCGTCGATGCGGTGGCGCTCTCGCACGACCTGCCCGCCGATCGCGTGCGCCGGATCATCGACGGCGTGCAGCCGGACCTCGTGCAGTTCCACGGCACGGAGGACGCGGCGTTCTGCGAATCGTTCGGCATACGCTACCTCAAGGCCCTGGGGATGGCGGGCGCGCTCGACGTGCACGCGATTGCCGCCGGACACGCACGGGCTTCAGGTTTCGTGCTGGACGGCCATCCGCCGGGGCAGCAGGGCGGGCAGGGCAGGGCTTTCGACTGGTCGCGCGTGCCATGGGACCTCGAGCGGCCGATCATCCTCGCGGGTGGATTGCACGCAGGCAATGTCGCCGATGCGATCCGCGCGGTGCATCCCTGGGCGGTCGATCTGGCGAGCGGCGTCGAATCGGCGCCCGGCATCAAGGACGCCGGCAAGCTTCGTGCGTTTTTCGCTGCCGTGGCGGAAGCGGAAGCACGGCTTTGACGCGGATCGGCGCGGATCAAGACAAGGATGATGACGGTTTCATCCGGGTGGCTGCGTGTTCGAGGAACTTCTTGCCGTGACGGACAAAATCGATTACCACCGCTACCCGGATGCCAATGGCCGGTTCGGTCCTTACGGCGGCACCTTCGTCGCCGAGACGCTGATCGCGCCGCTGGAGGAACTGACCGCGGCGTACACACGCCTTCGTGACGATCCGGCGTTCCAGGAGGAATTCGCCGAGGACCTGCGGCACTACGTGGGACGCCCGTCGCCGATTTACCACGCGAGGCGCCTCTCCGAGCGCGTCGGCGGCGCACAGATCCTGCTGAAGCGCGAGGACCTGAACCACACCGGCGCCCACAAGATCAACAACACCATCGGCCAGGCGCTGGTGGCCAGGGCGATGGGCAAGCAGCGCATCATCGCCGAGACCGGCGCGGGCCAGCACGGCGTCGCCACCGCCACCGTGTGCGCGCGCTTCGGGATGAAGTGCGTGGTGTACATGGGCGCGGTCGACATCGAGCGCCAGAAGATCAACGTCTACCGGATGAAGCTTCTCGGCGCCGAAGTGGTCCCCGTGACCTCCGGATCGAAGACGTTGAAGGATGCGCTGAACGAAGCCTTGCGCGACTGGGTCACCAACGTCACGGACACCTTCTACATCATCGGCACGGTGGCGGGCCCGCATCCGTATCCCATGATGGTGCGCGATTTCAATGCGGTGGTGGGGCGCGAGGCACGCGCGCAGATGCTCGAGCAGTACGGTCGATTGCCGGACGTCCTCACCGCATGCGTGGGCGGCGGATCGAACGCGATCGGCCTGTTCCACGCCTTCCTCAACGACCGCGACGTGCGCATCGTCGGTGCCGAAGCGGCGGGCGAGGGGATCGCGAGCGGCCACCACGCGGCGTCGCTCGCCGCCGGACGGCCGGGGGTTTTGCACGGCAACCGCACCTACGTGCTGTGTGACGACGACGGCCAGATCACCGAAACCCATTCGGTGTCGGCCGGCCTGGACTATCCCGGCGTCGGCCCCGAGCACGCGTTCCTGAAGGACGCCGGCCGCGCCGAATACGTCGGCGTCACCGACGACGAGGCGCTCGCGGCATTCCATGTGCTGTGCGAAACCGAGGGCATCCTCGCGGCGCTGGAATCCAGCCACGCCGTCGCACAGGCGATCAAGCTCGCGCGCGGGCTGCCGAAGGACAAGCTGGTCCTGTGCAATCTGTCGGGCCGCGGGGACAAGGACGTGCATACCATCGCGGAGCGGGAGGGGATCACGCTATGAACAGCGGGAAACCGGCGACCAGGGCGCTGGGACCGGCTACCTTGGGGCCATTGCCGGAACGCTCCCTGGGGCCAGGCACCATGCCGGTCGATGCAAGACAGGGCCGCGCCGGCCCTTGGTCCCGGGCCCCCGGTCCCTGGTCCCTGCTGCAATGACCCGTATCTCCGCACGCTTCGACCGGCTTCGCGCATCCGGGCGCGCCGCGTTGATCCCGTTCATCACCGCCGGCGATCCGTTTCCCGAGGCAACCGTCGACGTCATGCATGCGTTGGCCGGGGCCGGCGCCGACCTCATCGAACTGGGCATGCCGTTTTCCGATCCGATGGCCGATGGTCCGGTGATCCAGCATGCCGACGAGCGGGCGCTGCGCAACAAGGTCGGCGTTGCGGACATCCTGCGATGGGTGCGCGAATTCCGCCAGCGTGACGCGGAAACGCCGCTCGTGCTGATGGGCTATCTCAACCCCATCGCGATCCACGGGATCGAACGCTTTGCGCGCCAAGCCGTGGAGGCCGGCGTGGACGGCATGCTCGTCGTCGACTGCCCGATCGAGGAAGACGCGACCCTGCAACCGCTGCGTGACGCGGGCCTGCAACGCATCCTGCTGGCAGCGCCCACGACCTCCGATGCCCGGCTCGCGCGCGTGATCGATGCGGCCGAAGGTTATCTGTACTACGTCTCGTTCGCCGGCATCACCGGCGCGGCCAAATTGTCGCCGGCGGACATTGCGCGGCGTGTCGCGGCCATTCGCGCGCTGGCCCGGGTCCCGGTGGCAGTCGGTTTCGGCATCAAGGATGCTGCAAGTGCAAAAGCCGTCGCGGCGACCGCCGACGCGGTGGTGATCGGGTCGGCGCTGGTCGAAACGCTGGCCGGTGCCGGCGGGCCCGATGAAGTGTGCAGGCGTGCCGGCGGATTCCTGCGGCCGATCCGGAAGGCACTTGATTCAAGCCGGAGGTGAGCGTCACGGCCGCTCGGCCCGGGCGGCCCCGTGTTGCGACGCAGCATGGTGACTTGATCTAGATCAATTACAGGTTGCCGCAATCGGAGTACCACCCGCCGGAAGTTCCCGCGGGGGCCTGCCGTGATACTTCAAGACGTCGTCTGGACGATCTGGCTGGTTGGAGCGGCACTGATCGCACTGGGGTTCGTGTTCGTGATCGTGCAGGCGGGCAAACCCGCCGACGACGGCGAGGCCCGCAAGGCCACGCATACGTCGCACGTGCTTCAGGCGTGGCTGTTCGTGGTCCTGCTGGTGGCCTTCGTTGCCGGCAGTTGGGCCACCTTGCGGCACTTCCCCCTCCCGCCGCAAAAGGGCACGCTCGACGCGCAGCAGGTCGTGGACGTGGTCGGTCGCCAGTGGTCGTGGCAGATCAGGCCCGACACCGTCAAGGCGGGCAGTGCCGTGGAGTTCCGCGTCACCAGCGACGACGTCAACCATGACTTCGCGCTGTACGCGCCCGACGGACGCATCGTGACGCAGACCCAGGCGATGCCGGGGTACACCAACAAGCTCCTGTACACCTTCGCTACGCCCGGCACGTACACGGTGCAGTGCCTCGAATACTGCGGACTGATGCACGCGGAAATGACGCAACGGCTGCAGGTCGTCGCCAGCAACGCGGCCGGCCCCCTGGCTGCCAATGCGGTGGCCGCCGCGCCGGTGCTGTCCGATGCCGAGCTGGGCGCCAAGGTGTATGGCGACAAGTGTGCGGTGTGCCACCAGGCCAACGGCGAGGGCATGCCGAACGTGTTCCCGCCATTGGCGGGCGATCCCGTGGTGACGGCGGCCGATCCCCTGGAGCACATCCGCACGGTCCTGCATGGTACCCAGGGGCGCGTGATCAATGGCAAGACCTATCCCGCGCAGATGCCGGGCTGGGCCAGCCAGCTCACCGACGACGAGATCGCCGCCGTGATCAACCACGAGCGGACGAGTTGGGGCAATCATGCCCCGGCCGTGACGGCGAAGGACGTGGCAGCGCAACGCAACCCATGACGTCGCTCTTGCCGGCCGTGCGCTGGCACCGCGCGGCCCGTGCCGAACAAGGAGGGCTTTGACCATGGCTTCACTCACCCTGTATCCGGAGGACGAGCGCCTCACCGGCCGCAACCGGGCCGCGCTCAACCTCTATCTCGTCTCGGCATTGGCGCTGTTCGTGCTGATGATGCTGATCGGGCTGGCCATGCGCTCGACGCAGGCGGGTTGGCTCGACGTTCCGCCCGCCATGTTCTACAAGCTCCTGTCGATGCATGGAGCCGGCATGGTCGGCACCATGGTGATGGCGAGCACCGCGGTGATGTGGTTCTTCCTGCGCAAGTACGTCACGCTGCACCTGTGGGCATTCGTCACCAATTACGCATTGTTCCTGCTCGGCGCGCTTTGCATCATCGGCGCGATCTTCGGCGGCGGCTATGCGGCACTCTGGACGTTCCTGTATCCATTGCCCACCCACGGCGTGGGCATGTGGGGATCGAATGCGTCGGCGCTGTTCATGCTGGGCTACCTGCTGATCGGAGTCGGCGAGTTGATCTTCTACCTCGACGCGGCCGCGGGGATCATCAAGGTGTACGGCAACCTCGGCCGAGCGATGGGCTGGCAGTGGCTGTTCGGCGGCAAGGTCGATCCCGACCATCCCAAGACGGTGGTGGCGGGCACCAGCATGATCATCGCGAACTCGCTCGGCATCCTGGCCGGCGCGGTCGTGCTGGTGATGAGCCTGATCAACATCTTCTACCCGCAGGTTGCGCTGGACGCGCTGTTCACCAAGACCCTGATCTACTGGTTCGGGCACATGTACATCAACGCCGCGATCTACATGGGCGTGATCGCGATCTACGAACTGCTGTCGCGGTACACCGGCAAGCCCTATCCGCTTTCGCGCGTGTTCCTGTGGGGTTGGGCCGCGACCACGGTGTTCGTGATCACCGTGTTCCCGCACCACCTGCTGATGGATTACGCCGAACCGCACTGGTTCCTGATGATGGGCCAGATCGTTTCGTGGACGTCGGGCTTCCCGGTCGTGGTGGTGACCGCGTGGGGCGCCTTCACCAACCTGTACCGTGCGAACATGCGCTGGTCGATGCCCCCGCGGCTGCTGCTGCTGTCGCTGTTCGGCTGGATCGCGGGCGGATTCGGGGCCGTGCTCGACAGCACCATCAGCATCAACCGCGTGATGCACAACACCCAGTGGGTTCCGGGGCATTTCCACTTCTACCTGCTGCTGGGCGTGCTCGCGATGCTGCTTGCCTTCATGTACCACCTCATCGGTGCACGGACGCGCGCGCCGGCCAACTCGGCTGCCGACCGGGTCGGGTTTCCGGTGTATGTGGGCGGTGCACTGATCTTCCTGCTCGCGTTCCTCGATGCGGGGCACCTGAGCGTGCCGCGACGCATGGCCGAGCACCTGAGCGCATGGACCTACACCGACAAGCTCGGCACGGTCGGTGCGACCTTGGTGGTGCTGGCGATGATCTTCTTCGCGATCCGGATCACGGTCGCGCTGTTGAAGCCGCCGAGGCTTTCACCGGTGCCGGAGACCGTTCCGGAGCCGTTGCCGGAGCCAGCGCCATCGCCGCCACTCGGAGATCCCGGTGTCGTCGGTTCCGCGAACACTGCTGGTTAGCCTGCTGGTCGTCGCGGGCGGGGTTGCGGTCCTTGCCGTCGCCACCAGCGGATTTCGCGCATTCACCTCGGAAACCGCGCGCCGCATCGATGTGCGGGAGCGCCCGCGCCCGCTGCCGCCGGTCCCGTTGCAGGCCGCCGATGGACGGATGACGGACTTCGCCAGCCTGCGGGGGCGCTGGCTCCTGGTGGATTTCATCTACACCCGTTGCGCCACTTCCTGTTCGCTGCAGGGCAGCGAGTTCGCGCGCATGCAGGATCGCCTCGCGAGACCGATCGCCGCCGGCCAGGTGTCACTCGTCAGCGTCAGCTTCGATCCCGCCCACGACGGCCCGCAGCAATTGGCCGCCTACCAGCGGCGATCGGGCGATCGCGGGGCGGGCTGGCTCGCCGTGCGTCCCGTTGATGCCGCCGGCCTCGATGCGTTGATGCGGGTGTTCGGCGTGACCGCGATCCCGGACGGCCTCGGGGGCTACGTACACAACGCCGCGATCGCGGTGGTGGATCCGCGCGGGCGGCTGGTCGCGATCACCAACTGGGATGCGCCGCGGGAAGCGGAACGTTACGTCCTGCGTGGCCTCGAGCCATGATCGTGCCGCCACGCGGGTACCGGTGGCTCCGGCTGGCGCTGTGGGCCGGGCTTGCGCTGCCGCCGGTGCGGCACGCCCTCGAAGCCACGATGACGTTGCAGATGCTGGTCCAGATTCCGCTGCTCGCGGTGGCGGGATGGTGGTTGGCGCCCTTGTTGGCTCGTCGCCTCCTCGAGCCGCTGGCCGCCTGGAACTGCAACGGGATCAGCGGAATCCTGCTGGCTTCTTTCGCGGCTGCGGTCTGGATGCTGCCACGCATGCTGGATGCGGCGTTGCAGAACCCGTGGGTGGCGCTGGCGAAATTCACCAGCGTACCGCTGCTGGTCGGCCTGCCACTGGCGCTCAGTTGGCCGCGGGCCGGGTTCGTCGTGCGTGGCCTGTGGCTGGCCGAAGCCATCGCGATGATGTTCCGGGTCGGATGGTTGTACATGGCTTCGCCGGTACGGCTGTGCAGCAACTATCTGCTGGACGACCAGCGGCAACTCGGAAGGGCCATGCTGGCGATCGGGGCGGCGATCTGCCTGGTGCTGGCGTGGAAGCTCCTGTGGGGACAGGGCGGCCGTGCAGGCGCCCGCCAGCGCTGAGGCCGCGGCGCGTTCGGTTACGGCCGCGCCGCCGCGCGGTGTATCCTACGCGACTGGCAAACGGCAGGAGCCGCCTCCGTGTCCTGGTTGCAGAAGCTGACGTCGCCGAACATCCGCACCGAGGGCGCGCCCGTGAAGGGCAAGGTGCCGGAAGGCGTGTGGGAAAAGTGTTCGGGGTGCGGCATCGGGCTGTACCGGCCCGAGCTCGAGCGCAACCTGATGGTGTGCCCGAAATGCGGCTACCACCACCCGATCGGCGCGCGCGCGCGACTGGCCACGTTCCTCGACGAAGGTGGTGACGAGCTCGACGCGGGCATGGGTCCGGTCGATTCGCTCAAATTCAAGGATTCCAAGAAATACCGCGACCGGATCCTCGCCGCGCAGAAGGCCACCGGCGAGAAGGACGCGCTGGTCGCGGTGCAGGGCGCGCTGAAGGGCCTGCCCGTGGTCGCCTGCGCATTCGAATTCTCTTTCATGGGCGGCTCGATGGGCTCGGTGGTCGGCGAGAAGTTCACCCGCGCCGCCGAGGCCGCATTGCGCAACAGGACGCCTTTCGTCTGCTTCACCGCGACTGGCGGCGCGCGCATGCAGGAAGGCCTGCAATCGCTGCTGCAGATGGCCAAGACTTCCGCCGCGCTCGCCCGCCTTCGCGATGCCGGCCTGCCGTACGTGGCGGTGCTGACGCATCCGACCACCGGCGGCGTTTCCGCGAGCCTCGCGATGCTGGGCGACATCCAGATCGCCGAGCCGCGGGCGCTGATCGGCTTCGCGGGGCCGCGGGTGATCGAACAGACCGTGCGCGAGAAACTGCCCGAGGGCTTCCAGCGTTCGGAGTTCCTGCTCGAGCACGGCGCAATCGACATGATCTGCGACCGCCGCGAAATGCGCGACCGGATCACGGCGCTGCTCGCGATCCTGGTGCACCACGACAAGGTGGCGTGACACGAAAGGCCATCCCCGCGATCCCGCTTCCTGCGGAAGGGGGAGGACGAGCGCACCCCATCGGTCCCCTTGCTGCAGAACGGGGAATGGATTCATGCCCTGCCCGTGGCGCGAGGGGCGGTGAGTCGTGAAGACACTCGACGAATGGCTGGCCTACCAGCAGACGATCCACGCGCGCGGCATCGACATGGGACTCGACCGCGTGGCCGAGGTGTGGCGCCGGATGGGCGCGCCGCGGCCGGCGCCGGTGGTGATCACGGTCGCGGGCACCAACGGCAAGGGCTCGGTGGTCGCGTTCCTGGAGGCGATGCTGCGCGCGGGCGGCATGCGGGTCGGCGCGTACACCTCGCCGCACATCCTGCGCTACAACGAGCGGGTGCGGATGGAAGGCGCCGAGGCAGGGGACGCCGCGCTGGTCCAGGCCTTCGAGCGGGTCGAGGCGGCCCGCACGGTGGATCCGTCCCGGGCCATCCCGCTGACCTATTTCGAGTTCGGCACGCTGGCGGCGCTCGAGGTGTTCGCGCGCGCGGAGCTGGACGTCGCGCTGCTGGAGGTCGGGCTGGGCGGGCGGCTCGATGCCGTCAACATCGTCGACGCGGATTGCGCGGTGGTCGTGACGGTCGACCTCGACCACATGGAGTACCTCGGGCCCGATCGCGAGGCGATAGGCCGCGAGAAGGCCGGCATCTTGCGCGCCGGCAAACCCGCGATCGTGGGCGAGACGAGCCCGCCCGCGTCGTTGCTGGGCCACGCCCAGGCACTCGGCGCGCGGCTGGAGGTGCTCGGCCGCGACTTTGGCTGGTCGCCCGAGGCCGAGGGGCTGGTCTGGTGGCATCGCGATCCCGCCCAAGCGCGCTACGTCGCACCGGCCGAGGGCCGCGCCAGCGACATCGTCCTCCACGGCGAACTCGCGCTGGAGGGCGCGTTCCAGTACCGCAATGCGGCGACCGCGATCGCGGCACTGCACGCGCTGGGCGAGCGGGTTCGCTGGAGCATCGAGGCGATCGAGAAGGACGCTTGCGCCCGCGCCCGGGCGGGCAGCCCGTTGCTGGCCGGCCGGCTTCAGCATCTCGCGTCGGCTCCGGACCTGGTCGTCGACGTCGGCCACAATCCGCAGGCTGCGCGGGAACTCGCCCGCTGGCTCGACCGTCACCCGGTTGCCGGACTCACCCGCGCGGTGTTCGGTGCGCTGGCCGACAAGGACATCGAAACCGTCGCGGCGGCGCTCGCCGGCCGGGTCGATCGTTGGTATCTCGCCGGCCTCGACGGCGAGTCGCCGCGCGGCGAGTCGATCGAACGATTGGCGGCACGGGTCCGGGTGGCCTTGCCGGCTGCCTCGTGCAGCGAGCATCCGGACGTCGAGTCCGCGCTGGCCGCGGCGCAAGGGGAAGCCTCCGCCGACGACCGGATCCTCGCGTTCGGCAGCTTCCATGTGGTGGCGCCCGTGCTGCGGGCATGCCCCCTATAATCCGGGCATTCGCTCCAGGCGCGTTCGAGCCGACGCGACGAAGCGCGCCGCTCATCGGCTCTTGCGGCGGCTCAACGCTTTCCGGTTTCGTGTCCGCGCCGACACTGCTTCGTCTCATGGTGCCGTATTTATGGATTCAGGCCTGAAAAAACGTCTGCTGGGTGCGGCGGTGCTGATCGCGTTGGCCGTGATCTTCGTGCCGATGCTGCTGCCCAGCCGCTCGGGAAACGAGTCCCTGAGTACCGACGTGCCGCCGCCGCCGAGCGGTGAACTGCAGACGCGCGTCCTGCAGGTCGGCCCGGACAGCGCCAGCGCCGGTTCGAGCACCGCTGCTTCGGTCATTGATCCGGATCGCGTTGCCTCGCTCGACCTGGATGGTGGCACCCACCAGCCGGCCACGGTCGCTCCCGGGGCGACGGCCGTGGCCCCGCCGCGCGTCGCGGCGATGCCGGAAACCGGCACGTCGTCGGCGACCGAAGCGGAAGCCACCGGCCCGGCCGCGACATCGTCGACCCGGGTGGCCTCGGCCGAGCCGAAGCCCGTGGCGTCGGCGCCCGCGCCAGCGGAGCCGCTGCCGGGCGGTGCGGGTGCCGCCGCGGGTACGGTCTACACGGTCAACCTGGGGATTTACGCCGACCACGGCAGTGCCCGCAAGCTGGTCGCCGACGCAAAGCGGCACGGGTTCACCGCGACGGCCACGCCGGAAACGTTCCGGGGCAAATCGGTGCTGCGGGTGCGGGTCGGGCCGTTCTCGAGCAAGGCCGCGGCGGAAGCCGCGCGCCTCAAGCTCAAGGACTTCGAGCACGTCGCCATGAGCGTGGACGCCGCGAGCGTCGACCAGCAGGGCGATGCGCCGGCCTCGGCGCTGCCGGCTTCGCAGGCGGGCGCGTGGGCCGTGCAGCTTGCCGCGTTCAGCGACCAATCCTCGGCCGCAAGACTGCGCGACCGCCTGCGCAGCCAGGGTTTCGACGGCTACGTTGACAGCGTGAAGACATCCAGGGGCACCTTGTGGCGGGTCCGTGCGGGTCCCTTCGCCACGCGCGAAGTGGCCGAAAGCGCACGCGGCCGGATCGCCGACGAGATCAAGATCAAGGGCAATGTAGTCACCGAGTAGATGGCTCGGAGAACATGAATACGGCCGACATCCTGATCCTTGCGGTGCTCGCACTGTCGATGCTGTTCGGCCTGTGGCACGGCTTCATCAGCGAGGTATTGTCGCTCGCGTGCTGGATTGCGGCGTTCTGGGTGGCGTGGGCGTTCGGCGATGAGGTCGCGGCGTTCTACGGCGGCTTCCTGCGCCAGCCCACCGCCTGCATCGTGGCCGGGTACGCCACCTGCTTCCTCGGCGTCGTGGTGGTCGGGGCGCTGCTCGGCTGGATGGTCCGCAGGCTGCTCAACCACGGTGGGCTGCGCGGCGGCGACCGCTTGCTCGGGCTGGTCTTCGGCTTCGCGCGGGGCGCGTTGCTGGTGACCTTCGCGGTGCTGATGCTCGGCTTCACGGCGGTGCCGCGGCAGGCCGCATGGTGGCGGCAATCCACGTTGCTGCCGGCATTCGAGGGTGGAGCGGGCTGGTTCGCCACGAAGCTTCCCGCCAGCGTTAGCCACTATCTCGAGATCGGCGGCCAAGCCTTGCCCGCGCTGCCGCAGATCCCCATATCCACGCTCGGGAAGCAGGCCGGCCAGCCCGCGGACCCGGTCCGGCCGGGACGTGCGCCGCGGCACGGCCCCGACCGAAGTGATGTGGGACAATAGCGACCACGAACCGGTCGGCCGAGCGTGCACCAGCCCCTCGGATAACGGGGCCATCGAATCCCGCCTGGGCGGGGTCGAACGCGGATCGTGGACATTCGGGTTCTTCGAGGCATAGCGCTCCATGTGCGGAATCATCGGCATCGTCGGCAAGACCGAAGTCGCCACCGCGTTGTATGACGCGTTGACGGTATTGCAGCATCGTGGCCAGGACGCGGCGGGAATCGCCACCTTCGACGGCAACAAGCTGCACCTGCGTCGCGGCCCCGGGCTGGTGCGCGACGTGTTCTCCGCGCGCGACATGCAGGAACTGAAAGGCCGTGCCGGCATCGGGCATTGCCGCTATCCGACCGCCGGCGCCGAGGATTCGGAGGAAGCCCAGCCCTTCTACGTCAATTCCCCCTACGGCATCGCCTTCGCCCACAACGGCAACCTCATCAACACCGAGCAGCTGCGGCGCGAGATGTTCGAGAACGACCGCCGCCACATCAACACCGCTTCCGACTCGGAAATCCTGCTCAACATCCTGGCGCATGAACTGCAGATCCAGGACCGCCATGCGCTGGAGCCCGACGAATTGTTCAAGGCGGTGGCCGCGGTGCACGCGCGCGCCAAGGGCGGCTACGCCTGCGTCGCGATGATCCTGGGCTATGGGGTGCTGGCGTTCCGCGATCCGCATGGCATCCGCCCGCTGGTGCTGGGCGAGCGCGACACGCCCGAGGGCAAGGAATACGCCTGCGCATCCGAATCGGTTGCCTTCGACATCCTCGGCTTCCGGCGCATCCGCGACGTGGCGCCCGGCGAGGCGGTGTTCATGGGATTCGACGGCACGCTGTCGGCGCGGCGCTGCGCGGAAGGCGCGGTGCACGCGCCATGCATCTTCGAGTATGTGTACCTGGCGCGCCCCGATTCGATGATCGAGGACGTGTCGGTGTACAAGGCGCGCCTGCGGATGGGCGAAAAGCTCGCGGCGAAGATCCTGCGCGAGCGCCCCGGCCACGACATCGACTCGGTGATCCCGATCCCCGATACCTCGCGCACCGCGGGTTCGACGCTCGCCAACGCACTGGGCGTGCCGTTCCGCGAAGGCTTCGTCAAGAACCGCTACATCGGCCGCACCTTCATCATGCCGGGACAGGGCCAGCGGGTGCGCTCGGTTCGCCGCAAGCTCAATCCCATCCCGCTCGAGTTCCGCAACAAGAACGTGCTGCTGGTCGACGACTCGATCGTGCGTGGCACGACTTCGCGCCAGATCGTGCAGATGGCGCGCGACGCCGGTGCCAACAAGGTGTACCTCGCCTCGGCCGCGCCGCCCGTGCGCTATCCCAACGTGTACGGCATCGACATGCCGGCCCCGGCGGAGCTGGTCGCGCACGGCCGCAGCCTCGAGGACATCCGGGAGACCATCGGCGCGGACTGGCTCGTGTACCAGGACCTCCCCGACCTGATCGAAGCCGTCGCCGAAGGCAACGAGAAGCTCAAGCACTTCGACGATTCGTGCTTCTCGGGGTGCTATGTCACCGGGGTCGAGCCTGAGTACCTGCGGCAACTCGAGTTCGCGCGTTCGGACGAGGCCAAGGCGCAGCGACGCAGCGCGTAGCTTGCGCGATCGTCCGCGGTCGCTGCACGAGTGCCCGCAGCCCGGATGCAGGCGCGCCGCGCCGCGATCCGGGAAGCCGCGCAAGCGCGTGCCCGGATCGATCCGCGAGATCCATGCCGCTCACTCTGCCGGGCCCGCTGCGCCGTTCGCGTTTACCATCCCCGTAAACGCAGCCGTTTCACTCCATCCCGGCTCCAGTGCCGGGTGGACCGTGTCCGCCCTGGGGGACCGCAACATGCCACGCCGACTCGTCGCGTTGTTCGACGGCACCTGGAGCAAGGCGGAGACGCTCACCAATGTCGAGCGTTTCTGGAAGCTGGTCGCGCCGGCGGACGGCGCGGGCCATGAACAGGTCCGCAGGTATTTCGCCGGCGTCGGGGTGAAGCCCGGGATCGCGCATTGGTTGGGTGGCGCATTCGGCCTGGGACTCTCGGACCATGTCGAGGACGGCTACCAGTGGTTGTCGAAGACCTGGCGCGACGGCGACGAGATCTGGCTGCTCGGCTTCAGTCGCGGTGCCTACACCGCGCGCAGCCTCGGCGGATTGATCCGCAAGTGCGGGCTCCTGAATCCCGACGAGAAGGGCGAGGTGCCGAGGCCGGACGTGGACGCGGCCTACGCGCTGTACCGGAACAACCTGCACCCGAATGATGCCGCGATGCAGGCATTCCGCGCCGCGCACTCGCGCGAAGTGCTGATCCGCTTCATCGGCGTGTGGGACACGGTCGGTGCGCTCGGTATCCCGGGCGTGGCCTCGTGGTTCCCGTTCTCGCGCAGCCGCTACGCGTTCCACGACACCGACCTCAGCAAGATCGTCCAGTACGCCTACCAGGCCTTGGCGCTCGACGAGCGCCGCGCCGATTTCAAGCCGACCAAATGGACGCGGCCGGCGGGCACGCTTGCGCCGGGCGAGTCGCACACGGTCTGGAAACCGGAGCAGATCGAAGTCGAGCAGCGCTGGTTCATCGGCGCGCACTCGGACGTCGGCGGCGGCGAGAAAACCGACGGAGCGGGGCACAGCCCGGACACGCTGCCGGAGATCACGCTGGCCTGGATGCAGGCCAAGGCCGCAGGCGCCGGGCTGGCTTTCGTCGAGGATTTCGTGCCCGCCGCCGGCGCGGAACTCGACGTGCCGAACGATTCCTATGCATCTTTCATGGGCGGCCTCTACAAACTCTTCAGCAAGCCCTACGAGAGGATCCTCGGCGGGGGCATCCGCGAGACCATCGACCCTTCCGTGTGGATGAAGTGGTACGAACAATCCACGTACCGCCCGCCTTCGCTGGAAGTCGCGATGGACAATGGCTTGATCGAACTCGGATCGAGCAAGATCGGATGAGCAACCTGTTCGCGGTCGCCGAACGCTGCCTCGCAAGTACGCGGCCGGCCGAAAAAGTCCTGCTGACGCGCCAGGCATTCGAATCGCTGCGCGCAGGCCGCCTGTCGCTCGAAGACGATGGCATCGCGCCGCTGCCGATCGGAACGCCGGGCCGCCCCGAACGGCCGCGGCTGGTGCTGCCGCGCGACGTGCCACGGCGCGGCCTCGGCAGCGATGAAGGGCGCGCGGCACTGGTGCACGCGGTCGCGCACATCGAGTTCAATGCGATCAATCTCGCCTGGGATGCCGTGTACCGCTTCCGCGGCATGCCCGAGGACTATTACCGCGACTGGACTTCGGTTGCCAATGACGAAGCACGGCACTTCACGATGCTGTCGGCGCGGCTCGGGGAACTCGGGCACGCGTACGGCGACTTCGATGCCCACGACGGCCTTTGGGAAATGGCCGTCAAGACGGCCGGTTCCTGCCTCGCGCGGATGGCGCTGGTGCCGCGCGTGCTCGAAGCGCGCGGGTTGGATGTCACGCCCGGCATGATCGCGCGGCTGCGCTCGGTGGGCGACGCCGCGACCGCCGATATCCTGGAGGTCATCCTGCGGGAGGAGATCGCACACGTCGCCGCCGGCACGCGCTGGTTCCGCTGGTGCTGCGAATGCGAGGGCCGCGATGCGGACCGCGCATTCGAGGAGTTGCTGCGCGAGTATGTGCCCGGCGGCCTGAAAGGCCCCTTCAACCTCGACGCGAGGCGTGCCGCGGGCTTTCGCGCCGCCGAGCTGGACGCGCTGGGCTGTCCGTGAAGGCCCGGTCTCGCAGCGATCTTCGTTGGGCTTCGCTGCGCTCGGCACCAACCTGCGAAAGCGGCGTTCGTGGGTCGGATGGATCCCGGACCCGTTCCGGAAAAGGCCCGGCAGCCGACGAGCCAGCGGCGGGTGGCCTTCGCGGCCTTCGCGGGGCCTCGCTGCGCCCGGCGCCGACCAGCGAGCGCCGCGCTCGATGTGAAGCGCCGAAGTGACGGCTTTCGCGCGGCTTTGACGCCCGGCGGCACAGGATGCCGCATGGATCGGAAGATCGAGGACTACGCGCTCATCGCCAACATGCGCACCGCCGCGCTCGTTGGCCGCGACGGTTCGATCGATTGGCTGTGTCTGCCGCGTTTCGATTCGTCGGCCGTTTGTGCCGCCCTCGTCGGCGACCGGGGCAATGGCCACTGGTCGATCTCGCCCTGCGCGGAGCCGCGCGCGGTACACCGCACCTACCGCGACGGCACGATGGTGCTGGAGACCGTGTTCCGGACCGCCGAGGGCGAAGTCGCACTGATCGACTTCATCGCCCTGGCGCGCGACGACAGCGACGTGATCGACGTGGTCCGCATCGTGGAAGGACGGGCCGGCAGCGTGCCGATGCAGATGACCGCCAGGTTCCGGTTCGACTACGGGCGGCTTCGTCCATGGTGCAAGCGTTGCGACGACGATGTCCGGATCGTCGCCGGGCCGGATGCGCTGAAACTGCATTCGCCGCTCGACCTCGCCAGGGACGAGGAGGCATGGATCGCGCGCTTCACCGTGAGCGGCGGCGAGCGGGTGGAGTTCACGCTGACCTGGCACAACGCGTGGCGCGATGCGCCATTGCATCGCGATGCCGGCAAGGCGCTGCGGCAGACCGAACGGTTCTGGCGCAAATGGAGCCGTCAATACACCGAATCGAATCCCTGGCGCGATGACGTGCTGCGTTCGCTGCTGACATTGAAGTCGTTGAGCGACGATCGCACCGGCGCGGTCATCGCCGCGCCGACGCTGGGGCTGCCCGAGATCCCCGGCGGCGTGAAGAACTACGACTATCGCTACACCTGGCTGCGCGATGCTACCTTACACGTTGTACGCGATGATCCATTCCGGGTACCACGAAGAGGCGCGCATGTGGCGCGACTGGCTGATCGACGCGACCGCCGGCGACCCGGCGCGCCTGCAGCCGGTGTACCGCGTCGATGGCGCCTGCCGCATCACCCAGCAGAAGGCGCACCACCTTTCCGGCTTCGAGCGCAGCCAGCCGGTGCTGATCGGCAACAAGGCCTGGCGCCAGACCCAGATGGACGGCTACGGCGAGGTCATCAACGGCGTGCACTTGGCGCACCAGCACGGCCTCACGATGCACCAGGACGACTTCGACGAGCAGATCGGGATGGTCGAGTATCTCGAGGATCATTGGCAGAAGGCCGGCACCGGCCTGTGGGAACTCGGCAAGCACGTCGGCACCTACACCCATTCGCAGGTGATGGTGTGGGTCGCGGTGGACCGGGTCGCGCGCCTGATCGAGAACTCCTCGTTCGAAGGCGACGCCGTGCGCTGGCGCCGGCTGGCCGACAGCATCCACGCGCACGTCTGCGACTACGGGTTCGACCGAAAGCGCAACACCTTCGTGCAGCGCTTCGGAAGCCGGGCGATCGATGCGGCGGCGCTGCGCATGCCGATCGTCGGATTCCTGCCGGCGGACGACCCGCGCATGCTGGGCACGATCGCCGCGATCGAAAAGCACCTGTGCCACGAGGGCTTCGTCTGGCGCTATTGCGAAGACGACGGCGAGGTCCCGGAGGAGGGTTCGTTCCTGGTGTGCTCGTTCTGGATGGTGGAGAACCTGGTGATGCTCGGCCGCAAGCAGGAGGCGGCGGAAATGTTCCAGCGCCTGCTCGGCGTGCGCAATGACGTCGGGCTGCTGTCGGAGGAATACGATCCTGCGAGCGGGCGATTGCGCGGTAACTTCCCGCAGGTGTTTTCGCACGTCGGCCTGGTCAACGCCGCGCACCGGCTGGCGTCGGACGGGGACGGCGGGAATTGACCGGAACTGCGCTTCGCGAACCTTGGGCAGCAGTCCTTGCCTAGATGTAATGGCCGATCGCCATCAGCACCAGCGCGAGGACCATCAGCAACAGGATCAACTTGCCCGAGACCGCCAGCCGTTGCCGCAGCACCTCGATGGCCTGCAGATGCGCGGCGCGCTCGGTTTCCGGCCCCGCGGCGGCGCGTTCCACGAGTGCGACAATCCGCGCGAAACCGCGGCCGAGGATCGCGCCGCCGAGGATCATCGCCAGCAATCCGCACAAGCCGCCGATGCCGAAGGCGAGGCCACCGGGGCTGAGCATGACGTCGGCCTCGAGGCCCGACGTGAAGCGCCAATACAGCCAGATCCCCGTGACGACGGTGAGGATCGCCGCGAGCGCCATGAACGCGTGCAGCTTGCGCCGCTGCAGGGTCTGCATGAAATGGCCGCCGGCCGGCCCGGCCTCGCGCACGGCAGGCAGCACGTACATCGTCAGCATGAAGGCCGCGCCCAGCCACAGCGCGGCCAGCAGCACGTGGCCCGCCCTCAGGACCAGGAACCAGGAATCATTCATGGCGATCCCTTCAGTTGCCGGCCGGCCGCACCGGCGGTGGCGGCAGCGCGAGCTTGAAATACGGCAGCGGCGCGGGCTGCCCCGGCGGTACGTAATCGTGTGCGGGCTTTCCGCCGGGCCCCAGCGAGCGGATGTAGGCGTACATGTCGCCCAGGTCCTTGTCGCTGAGGTAGCGGAAGGTCCAGAACGGCATCGCCGGGCGCGCCTTCATGGTGCGCGCGTTGTGGATCCACTGGTCGACCGTCAGGTTGGCCATGTACAGGCGCAGGTTCGGCGCGTAGGTCGTGCCCCACGGGCCCTGGAAGTTCATCCCGCCACCGGTCAGCAGCATGTCCCGCGGCGCCTCGCCGCCGTGTTCGGCCCAGCCGGGCGTGTGGCAATCGTTGCAGCCGCCGTAGCCGACCAGGTGCTTGCCGTGCTCGACCGAGTGTCGTGAACTTTCCGGATGGCTGGCCGTCGCGGCCGCCGCAAACAGGATGCCCGCAGCAAACGTCAGTATCACCTTCATCGTGTGTCCCCTCTCGCGGTTGCGATGAAACCACCGGTGACTCGATGCAGCGCGCGAAGTATCGAACCCTCGCGGCCGCATCGCAAGCCCCGGCCCTTGGGTGTAGGCTGCGCACTTCGGTGGGATGGGGGACTGCGGGGATGGCGGTGCGCAAACTGGTTTTCGCGATCACGTTGCTGGCGATCACGGTAGTCGCGTGGGCCGCGCCGCCGCCGCACCTGCAGCCTGCGTCGGCCGCGGCCGGCACGGTCCTGCTCACCGCCGACCGCGTGTTCGACGCGCGCAGCGAAGAGGCCCACGCGGGCTGGGCCGTGCTGGTGGAGGGCGGCAAGATCGCGGCGGTCGGGCCGCGCGATTCGATCAAGCTGCCCGCCGATGCGCAAACCATCGACCTGCCCGGCACCACGCTGCTTCCGGGCCTGATCGACGCGCATTCGCACATCTTCCTGCACCCGTACAACGAGACGTTGTGGAACGACCAGGTTCTGAAGGAGCCGCTGCCGTACCGCACCATCGAGGCGGTGATCCACGTGCGCGACACCCTGATGGCCGGCTTCACCGCGCTGCGCGACCTCGGCACCGAAGGGGCCGGTTACGCCGACGTGCAGGTGCAGAAGGCGATCAACGACGGCCTGATTCCCGGTCCGCACCTGTTCGTCGCCACGCGCGCGACCATCGCGAAGGATTGCTACGGCCCGGGCCCGATGGGCTTTCGCACCGACATGACGATTCCGCAGGGCGGCATCCCGGTCGCGGGCGTGCCGGAGATGATCGCGGCGGTGCGCGACCAGGCCGGCCACGGCGCCGACTGGATCAAGATCTACGCCGACTACCACTGCGGGAAGTCGCACGGCTCGGTGCCGACCTTCACCCAGGAAGAATTGAACGCGGGCGTCGAGGCCGCGCACTCGTTGGGTCTTCCGGTGTCAGTGCATTCGACCACCGCCGAAGGCATGCGGCGTTCGATCCTCGCGGGCGTCGACACCATCGAGCACGGTTTCAACGGCACGCCCGAAGTCTTCGCGATGATGAAGAAGCACGACGTCGCCTACCTGCCGACGCTGGAAGCCGTGGCCGCGTACGCCGAATATTTCCAGCACTGGAAACCGGGCGACCCGCCGACCGACGAGATGCGCGCTTCGCAGCATGCGTTCAAATATGCGATGCAGGCCGGCGTCACCATCGGCTGCGGCAGCGACGTCGGCGTGTTCACGCACGGCACCAACTACAAGGAGCTGGAGTGGATGGTGAAGGACGGCATGCGTCCGGCGCAGGCGCTGCTGGCCGCAACCGCCGTGGATGCGAAGATCCTCCGCCAGCAGGACCAGTTCGGCCAACTGAAGCCGGGTCTCGACGCCGACATCATCGCGGTGCGAGGCGATCCGACCAAAGACATCACCGCGACCGAACACGTACCGTTCGTGATGAAGGGCGGGGTGATCTACAAGCAGCCATCGGCGACGCAGCAGTCGATGGCGCCACCGTCGGCGTCGATGTGACCGGCACGTCCGGAATCGGGGCCACCGTCATCGTGGCGCGATGTCCGTGAAGGCCGGAGACTCGCCCGCCGCCCCGGGCCGCGCGGGCGAGGACGGCCCGGCAGCAGGGCAGGGCCGCTTCAAGAAGCAGTTGAGCCTTACCGATCTCACCTTCATCGGGCTCGGTGCGATCTTCGGCTCCGGCTGGCTGTTCTCGGCCAGCTATGTCGCGGATATCGCGGGGCCCGCCGGCATCGTGTCCTGGCTGGTCGGCGGCGCCGCGGTGTTGTTGCTGGGTCTCGTGTACTGCGAACTCGGCGCGGCGCTGCCGCATTCGGGAGGCGTGGTCCGCTATCCCGTGTATTCGCACGGTGCGTTGCTCGGTTACCTGATGGGCCTGATCACGCTGATCGCGTTTTCCAGCCTGATCGCGATCGAGGTGACCGCCTGCCGCCAATATGCGTCGGCCTGGTTTCCGCAACTGACCCAGGCGGGATCGCAATCGCCCACGCCGCTCGGCTGGTTCGTGCAACTCGCGTTGCTCATCGTCTTCTTCCTGCTCAATTACTACAGCGTCAAGACCTTCGCGCGTGCCAACAACCTGGTCAGCGTGTTCAAATTCGTGGTGCCGCTGACGGTGGTCGTGGTATTGCTGTGGTTCTTCCACCGCGGCAACTTCACCGCGCATGGTTTTGCGCCGTTCGGGTTCGCGGGCATCGCGGGCGCAGTGTCGGCGGGCGGCATCATCTTCGCGTATCTCGGGCTGACACCGATCGTGTCGGTGGCCGGCGAGGTGCGCGACCCGCAGCGCACCATACCGATCGCACTGATCCTCTCCGTGACCTTGTCCACGGCGATCTACCTGCTGTTGCAGATCGCCTTCCTCGGCAGTGTTCCCGCCGCGATGGTAGGACACGGCTGGAAGGGCATCGACAAGCTGTTCGCGCTGCCGTTCCACGACATCGCGATGGCGCTGGGTGTCGGCTGGCTGTCGTTCCTCGTCGTGTGCGATGCGGTGATCTCGCCGAGCGGCTGCGGCAACATCTACATGAACGCGACGCCACGCGTCGTCTACGGCTGGGCGCGCGGCGGCACCTTCTTCAAGGTGTTCACGAAGGTCGATGCCAGGTCGGGCATCCCGCGCCCGGCGCTGTGGCTGACGCTGGCGCTCTCGATCTTCTGGATGCTGCCGTTTCCGTCGTGGTCCGCGATGATCAACGTGGTGTCCGCTGCGCTGGTGCTGAGCTACGCGGTGGCACCCGTGTCCACCGCGGCGTTGCGCCGCAGTGCGCCCGACATGCCGCGCCCGTTCCGGGTCAGCGGTTTCGCCGTGCTGGGACCGCTCTCGTTCATCGTCGCCGCGCTGATCGTGTACTGGTCCGGCTGGGGGACGCTGTCGTGGCTGCTCGGGCTCCAGATCCTGTTGTACGCGGTGTACGTCGCGTACGTGGCGCGGCACCGTTCCCGGCGTGCGCAACTGGCGCAGGGCGTTCGCGCCTCGCTGTGGCTGGTCGGCTTCTACGTCCTGGTTCTGGCCGCTTCCTGGCTCGGGACGTTCGGCGGGAGGCATGTTGTCGAAGGTCCATGGGACTCGCTGCTGATCGCCGCCATCGCCGTGGTCGTCTACTACTGGGGCGAGCGCAGCGGAGTGCCGTTCTCGCGATCCGCGCTTGCTGCGGACCAGGATTGACCTGCCTTCGAGTTCGCCGGTCGGTGTGGCAATGAGCGTGCATCATTCGCACGCGATCGCCCGAGCGCAAAGCTGAAGATCGGCGACAGGGTTCAAGTCAGGACCGCGGTTCGGTGCCGAGGTCGCGCCTGGGCGCAGGGCCGCGCGTCTCCTTTCGATCACCCATCAGAACCACCAACGCGATGCCGCCGAGGATCGCCACCGACGTGATCAGCAAGCGCAACGTCAGCGGTTCGCCCAGAAAGAACACTCCGCCCGCCGCCGCCAGGATGGGCACGCTCAGTTGCACGGTCGCGGCGGTGGTGGATTTCAGCGACGGCAACGCCGCGTACCAGATCGCGTAGCCCACGCCGGACGTCAACGCGCCGGACAGGAACGCGTAGCCGATACCCGCCGGGTCCGGTGACGCACGTGCGACCAGCACGAGGCTCAGCACCAGCGCCATCGGCATCGCGCGCACGAAGTTGCCCACAGTGATTTTAAGCGGATCGCCTCCGCGCTTGCCCCGCAGCGAGTAAACGCCCCACGCGACACCCGCACCGAGCATCAACAGCGCACCCAGCAACGGCGGCGCCGAGAGGCCCGGCAGCAACAGTCCGACCAGCCCGGCGCAGGCGAGCATCAGCCCGACGATCTGCAGCGAGCGCATGCGTTCGCCGGACCAGACCCCAAAGCCGATCATGGTGATCTGCACCGCGCCGAACAGCAGCAGCGCGCCGGCTGCGGCGGTCAGGTGCAAATAGGAAAAGGAAAAGCCCGCCGCATACGCGAACAGCGCCAGCGCCGACAGCCAGTTGCCGCGGCCCACGCGCGCACCGCCGCGCAGCCACGCCAGGCAACACAGCACCACGGCGCCCGACAGCAGCCGCACCGTCGTGAAACTCGCCGCATCGATGCGCGTGTGAACCAGCGCCGCGCGGCATAACAGCGAGTTCCCCGCGAACGCGATCAGCGCCAGTGCGGTAAGGATCGTCGTGCGCAGGAAGGGCATAGTTGGCTTCGTCGCGGACGAGGGTTGGAGGAACGACGCTTGGATCCAGCTCGCGCGGCTTGGCGCGGCGCGGGGTGATCCTACAAGGACATCGGCGCGATTGAATGTGCCGTTCGCGATGACCGGATGGAATCGTCTACAAGCGCTCGTAGGACGGGCGACAATTGGTTGATCGGTGGCGTCGGGATTCGCGCTTCTGCCCCCGACGTGCGTTAGCCTTTGAACACTTCTTGACGGTGCCAGTCCAATCGATCGCGGTCTGGTTGCATGGCTGCGTCAACCGGCAGTCGAATCTTCGAACCGCTCATACTGTAGTAACTACGCCCGTTGCTGAATTCGTCGCGCAGCCTTTGGCCGACTATGAATTCATAGTCTGGAGTGACGGTTACGTAGCCGCGGTCATAAAGCTTGTGCAAATCGCTTCGGAGAAGTAATCCATTTCTTACCAAATGCTCGCCCCCTCGCGCATAGGGCTTGATGTGTGCGGCTTCGAGCACTGGACCGGAGTGTTCTCCAGTCACGGCACATGCACGATTGTATGCGTCCCGTACAGCTAAGCTAAACAGCCCCTGTCCAAGGCGTGGGCGCACCTCAATCGGCGCTCCGTAGCGCGGAGCGTCCTCAGCGACATGCTCAACGTTCCAATAACGTGTGCCGTGTAGCGCGCGTTTGAGACAGTCGCGGTACACCCTGTTGCCCTCGCCGACATCAAGTGGGTATGTTTTGCCCTGTTGGATTCCTGATTTCGCCCAATCAGAAGGAGGAGTAACCCACTCGCTTTGATCAAAAAAAACCGGTGCGGTTACCATGATGCAGCCGATTTTGAAGTCGCCTTTCTCGGCATCTCCGTCACCTCGCAATCGAGTGATGCGGTCAAGCATCGACGCAAAGTCAGGTGCGCCATTCATTTCGCGAAAACAGTCCCACGCGAGCCACGCTGGTAATGACTCATAGCGTTCGAAGAACCCGAAGCCGGCGATTTCTTTGAGGGGCGCTCGGAGCTTGAAGAAAAAGGGCGCACCACGCGAGATGGCGCGGAATTCGCGAGTTCCGTGCGGCTGCCAAAAATTGACCTCATCCACGCGCGGTTGTGCGCGAAGGAAGGCGTACCAATCAGGATCAGTCAACCCAATGTAACCGCGTGACATGTCCACGAGCTTTCCCCCAATAGATCGAGATCTTCCCACCCGTCGGACCCAGCAGCAAGCCAGTGGAAGCGCGCATCGCTCTATCGCGCCAACGAGGGCGCCAGCAATTCCGCCACCTGACCCATGAAGGCGCGCGCACGCGGCGGGCAGGCTGCGGCGTTGCGGGTGGAGCAGGGTGGCGGGCATCGGTTCGTCGGCGAGTTGCGACAGCACTTCGACAAGGCTGCAGTAGGCCAGCAGCAGCGCGCCGGTGCGTGGCACCTGGATCAGCCCGAGTCCTACAAGGCAAGCGCCGAGCGGAGCTTCGGCGCTGTTGACGGTGATCACGCCAGTCATGGGTGGGGTGCGATAGCCGTTCTCCGTCGGATATTCGAAAAATTGGGCGGATGCGCGCCGAGGGTCGAGACATAGTGCACCGGCCGGTGCACGTGGGAGGCACGTTCCTGTGAGTCGAAAACGGTGCCGGTCCCACGTAAAGTTCGGCATGCCGGGGCACTGCATCGGCATGCGAGCCGCTACTCGAGGGGGTGAAGCCATGAAAGCAACGCTGCAGCCCGGCCGCGTGTTGTTTGCGGCCGCCATGATCGCCCTGGGTATCACGGGGCTTGTCAACGGCGACTTTGCGCTGGTGTGGCAAAACGTTCCGGCTCACGTGCCGGCGCGCACCATCATTGCCTACGTTTGTGCGGTGATCGAACTCGCGGCCGGGCTTGGACTGTTGTTCGAGCGCACGCTGGCGCCGGCGAGCCGCATTCTCTTTCCCTACATGGTGCTGTGGGTCGTGCTGCTGAAGATCCTCGGGGTGGTGCGCTCGCCGCTGGATGCCGGCGCGTGGGGCGGGATCGGCGAAATCGGCACGATGGCGGCGGGTGCGTGGTGCCTGTTCGCCGCGCATGGAAGCCGGGAAAGCCGGCAGCGCGGTTCGATCGCGGGACCCTCCGGTATTCGCGCGGCACGCTGGTTGCTGGTGCTGACGCTGCCCATGCTCGGCGCGGAAGTGATCGTGGACGCGCTGGCGGCCGGCGACCACGTGATGCAGCCGTGGTTGCAGGTGTTGCCGAACCCGATGGCGTGGGCGGTGCTGTCCGGCGCCGGCAGCATCGCGGCGTGCCTCGGGATCCTGTTCGGCGTATGGCCGCGGCTCGCGGCGACGCTGGAGGCGGTGATGGTGGCCGTGATCGGCCTCGTCTATTGGGGGCCGGACCTTTACACGGGTCGTACCGCCACCACCGCATTCATCATCACGTTTCTGGTCGCCGCCGGGGTGTGGGTGGTGGCGGACACCTACCGCGGCGTGCCGTGGTTCGCGACGGGTCATCCGGTCTGGAAAAGAACGGATGCGCTTATCCCGCTGCGCGCAGAGCGCCGGCCAATTCCGTCGGCTTGAGTGGTTTTCGGGTCGTTCCCGACGGGTCTCGCACGTGGCGGGATCCGTGCCGCTGGGGTTCGCAAAGGCGCTCACCCCAACCTAATCGCGATGCGCGTATTGGACCGGCTGCTTCGTCAGCACCAGCGGGGAGGTGAGTTGCAGGCACGCCTGTTCCAGGCGCAACCGTTCGAGGAAGCGTGCGGGTGTCGAATCGAATGTCGCGACGAACACCCGGCGGAAGTTGCGCGGGCTCATCGCGGTTTCGGCAGCCATGCGCTCGACGCTGATGTCGTCGTCGAGATGCGCCAGCAGCCATTCAACCAGCGTACCCATCCGGCCGTCGGCCCGGGTCTGTGCGGCCAGCGGCGCCGAAAACTGCGCCTGGTTGCCCGGACGCTTCACGTACATCACGAGTTGGCGCGCGACCGCGAGCGCCATCGGCGCGCCGAGGTCCTCCTCGATCAGGGCCAGCGCCAGATCCATGCCGGCGGTCAGTCCGCCCGAAGTGGCGAAGCGGCCGTCGCGCAGGAACAGCCGGTCCGGCTCGACACGCAGGGCCGGATGGCGGCGGGCGAGATCATCGGCGAAGCGCCAGTGGGTGGTGACGCGGCGGCCATCGAGGAGGCCGGCGGCAGCCAGCGCATAGACGCCGGTGCACACCGATACCACGCGCCGCGTTTGGGGCGCGCGTTCACGCAGCCAGGCGAGCAGGCGCGCGTCGCGATCGATGCCATTGCGGGCGCCGGCGCCGCCCGGAACCAGCAGCGTGTCCAGCGGCGGAGCATCGTCCAGCGTGTGTGCGGGCACGACTTCGAGTCCGTTCTCGGCACGCGCCGCGCGCCTGTCCAGGCCGATCACCCGGAGGTCATAGACCTTCGCGCCGGCGGCGAGATCATTGGCCGCGCCGAACACGTCGAGCGGCCCGGCGAGATCGAGGGACTGCATGTCGCGGTACGCGAGCAGGCCGATGGTTCTGGCGGAAGATGGCGCTGGCATCGCACGATGATGCCAGCAGCGGGGTGGATCACGCATGCGGGGGAAAAGGACGTTCGACCGACCAGGCCCACAACATTGATGTTGCATTCCATCCCATGCGGCCTAACATCGCAACCGGGAAGGCCACATCGAGGTGGCGCGATGGCTGCGAAAGTCGCACGCGCGAGGAATCGGCTCGTCCCGATTGCATGCCTGATCGTGTGCTGCGGCTGGTGCAACATCGCCGCCGCCGGCCGCTTCGATTCGACGCATCGCGAAACCGTCACCGACCCCACGCGCAGTTATCTGCCCGGCAAGTATTACGAACGCGTCGCGGTGGATGCGATGCGCCGCAAGGACTATGCGGCTGCGGTAAGCGCGTACCAGAAGGCCGCGTACTGGGCCAACAAGGTCGCGCAGTACAACCTTGGGGAGATCTATCTCCATGCCATGGGCAACATTCCCGCGGATCCGGTTCGCGGCGTCGCCTGGCTTGCCATCGCCGCTGAAGAACACGCGCCTGATTACGACAAGGCCCTGGTCGGTGCGTACAAGACACTGAATCAGGAGCAGCGCCGACGCGCGGACGGGATCTGGAAGAAATTGCAGGCGGTGTACGGCGACAAGCTCTCCCTCGCGCGCGCGGTCCGCGCTTTCAACCGTGATCACTACGCAGAACGTCTCGGATCCGCGACCACGGAGGACGATCCGAATACCTACACGTTCTCGATCGGCGGCTACGATCCCGCCGGCGACATTCAGAACGAGGCGCAACTGGTTTCGAACTTGAACGCGATCGGCGTGCGCAACGGCGCCGTCTCGCAGGCGGACGTGTGGAATGCGCGGAAGCAGGAATTCGCGAAGTTCGTCACCACCCAATTCGGCCACGTCGAAATCGGACCCATCGAGCCGCTCGAGCCGACGAAGAAGAAACCGGAACACTGACGCCGGGCCGGCGGACGGCCGGCGCCCGGGGCACAAGATCGCTGCGACGTCACAGCCGTGCGATGCATCCTGCCCCAGGCAGGCGATGGAAAGGACGGCCCGAAGGCAAAAGAAAGGGCCGCCCGGAGGCGGCCCGAAAACGAGAAGCATGGTTGTGGTCATGCGGCCCTGGAAACCGGAATGCGATGCGTACGGTTTTCCACCTGTGCCGCCTTGGGCAGGGTGACGGTCAGCACGCCATTGCGAAGCGCGGCCCTGGCCTTGCCGAGGTCGATATCCGTGCCGAGCGGGATATGCCGCTCGAAACGGCCGTAAAAGCGCTCGCTGTAGCGGCGGTCGCTCTTGACGTCCTCCCGTTCTTCCTTGCGCTCGCCCTTCAGGATCAGGGTTCCGTCGGAGAACTGGACGTCCACGTCCTTTTCTTCCATGCCCGGAAGTTCGACCGTCAGGATCATGTCCTTGTCGTGCTCGACCAGGTCGATGGTCGGCCAGCCGTTGCTCTCCATCAGGCCACCCCGGAACAGCGGGGCATCAAAGCCGCTCCACATGTCGTCGAACAGCCGGTTGACCTCGCGTTGCAGCGCGAAGAACGGGTCCCGGTTGCCTGTGCGAGCCAGGCTGTTGTGGTTGCGGTTCCAGGGAATGAGTTGTGTAACGCTCATGGACTTTCACCTCCTCAACAGGATGTCATGCGGACTGCCCTTGCAGTACCGCCCCTAAAGACCAGTACCCCGAGTAGCAAGTTCCTCAATGGTTTCATGTGGATGCGGATGTTTCAGGTTTTGTTCATGATTGCATCCACGCCCGCTTTTCACACGGCCAGGAAAGCACGTCCCATCCGCCTTTCGGGTCGACGCGCATGCTCCCGATGGAGCCTTCACGCGATCATGTAGCTTGGACGGCTAGGCTGGAAGCCTGCAGGCGGCACGCACGGCGAACGTGCCGCAGGTGCCGCGTAAATTGCGGTTCGCGCTGGGCAAGGAACGCACCAGATGGGCTGGATTGCACGATCGAGGACGTGGTGCGCCGCGTGCGGCGGCTATCTGTTGTTCGAGGGGGTGGTGGACAGCAGCCATGAGCTGGTCACGGCGGTGGTGCTCGCGACCGCCGCCACGGCGTGGGTATGGGCGATCCGGCGCTGCGGCCACCTGCGGTTTCAAGCTTTCGCCGGCGCATGCGGTCGAATGGGCCAGAGCCGCGGCCTCGCTGGGGCCGGCGATCGTGAAGACGTTTCCGGTATTCGTCGAGGGCGCGCTGCTCGGCCGCTCCCGCGGGCGCTTGCTCGAAATTCCCTTCCGGCGCGGCGCCGAGCGCGGCGCGCATGATGCCGCACGCCGCGCCTCGGCGGTGTTGATCGCCTCACTCGGTCCGGACAATTTCGTGGTGCGTGCGCCGCCGGAGCAGGACTGTGTGCTAATGCACGCAATCCTTCGCGAGAATGCCTCGCGCGATCCCCGGTGGCTGAATCAGTGAACGCCTGGCTGCTCGCGGCGATCGGCTTGCTGCCGCCGTTGATCGCGGCGGCGGTCGCCTGCGGCCGCGGCGGCACCTCCGGGCGCATGGTCGCGATCCAGCTCGCGTACTCGTTGTCGGTGTTCGTACTGGTGCTGCTCGATTTCGCGTTCGACCAGTCATCCTCGTTCGGGCTGGTACTGGCGCTGGCGATGCTGGGGCTGCCGGGAATGCTGGTGCTGGTGTTGTTCCGGGAGCGCTGGCTGTGAATGTCGCGATCGATGCGTTGCTCGCCCTGGCCGTGCTGGTCGCGTGGATCATGGCGGCCGCGTTCCTGCGCTGGCGTTCCGGTCATGACCGCCTGCACGCGATCACGTTCTTCAATCTGGTTGCCGGGGGCGCGATCACGGCCGCGGCCGTGATCCACGACGGACTCTCTGCGCGCAGTTTCCAGTGCGTGCTGCTCTGGCTGGTGGTCGCGAGCGCCGGGGCCTTGCTCTCGCATGCGATCGCCCGCGCGCAGCGGCTGCGCGGCGGGGGCCAGGAATGAACTGGCTGGTCGGCATCATGCTGCTGACCAGCGCCCTGTCGGGACTGCTGGTGGTGACGTCGCGGGTACCCCGCCGGCAGGTTTACGCCATGGCTGCGAACAGCGTGGTGCTTGCGCTGTTGTTCTTCGTGCTGCAGGCGCCCGACGTCGCGTATTCGGAGATCGCGGTCGGCACGGTGATCGTGCCGCTGCTGTTCCTGATCACGCTGGCGGCCATCGCAATGAACAAGGTCCGGCGATGAACCGGTACTGGCGACTGGTACTCCTCGCGCCGGCGTTGGTGGTGCTGGCGATCGCCGCCGCGCAGGTGATCCTCGCGATGCCGGCGTTCGGCCATCCGCTGTCGCAGTACGGGACGACCGTGAATGCGTTGGCGCCGGTGTTGCGCAACGTCTCGAACATGGTGGCGGCGGTGAATTTCGACGTCCGCGCCATCGATACCCTGGGCGAGGAAAGCATGCTGATCTGCGCCGTCACCGCGACGGTGATCCTGCTGCGGGGCCGCCGCGGCGAAGACATGACCGAATGCGCGGGGAAGCTTCACGGGCGCGAATGGCTGGAGCGCTCGGACGCAACGGTGCTGATGTGCCGGCTGATGGCGACGACGCTGTTCCTGTACGGCGCGTACGTGATCCTGCACGGCACGATCACGCCCGGCGGCGGATTCCAGGGCGGGGCGATCGCCGCCTCGAGCTTCGTCCTGATCTATCTCGGCGAAGGTTATTCGGTGTCGCGCGACTTGCTGCACTCGGAAGTGCTGGCGGCGGTGGAGGGCCTCGGCGGGCTGGTATTCGCGCTGGCGGCGATGGTGCCGCTGGCGTTCGGCTACGCGGCAGCGCAGAACGTGCTTCCGCTCGGGAACTGGAAGGACCTTTATTCGGGCGGAACGATGGTGGTCGTGAACGCGGCGGTGGGCGTCGCGGTGATCGGGAGCTTCGGCGTCCTGCTGGTGGAGTTCCTGGAAGAAACCCGTGCGCCCAGGCCCGGCGACGAGGACGACGAAACCCGGGAGGAGGGCGCATGAACGTGCTGGCGTGGTGCGTCGCCGCATGGCTGCTCGGGGTCGGGATCTACGGCATCGTGACCTCCCGCCATTACGTGCACCTGATCGGCTGCATGACGGTGTGCCAGTCGGCGACCTACGTGTTGCTGCTCGGGATCGGTTTCCGCTGGGGCGCCGGCGCGCCGATCTTCTATGACCATCCGCCCGGAACGCCCGCGGTGGATCCGGTGATGCAGGCGCTGGTCCTCACCGACATCGTGGTCAGCGCGTCGATGACCGCGCTGTTGCTGGCGATCGCGTTGCAGGTGCACAAGCGGCGCTGCACGCTGGATCCGCAGCATTTGCGACCGCTGCGGCCTCGCGAGTGATGGGTCTCGCGCACCAGCTCACGCCGTTCGCGGCCTTGTTGCCGCTCGGCGTCGCCTTCCTGATGCTGGCGCTGTCGCACTGGTTGCCGCCGCGCAGCGCCGACGTCACTTCCCTGGTCGTCTCGCTGGGCCTGGTCGTGTTGTGCGGCTGGCTGGCGATCGAGTCGCTGCACGGGCCGATCCTGCATTGGTTCGGCGCCTGGACGCCCGAGGTTTCCGGCAAGCCCGACGTGATGCTCGGCATTGCGTTTTCGGTGGACCCGGCGAGCGCGGCGGTAGCCGCATTTTGCGCGCTCCTGTTCGCGGGATCGTTCGTGTTTGCCTGGGGCTACTTCGACAAGGTGCACGCGCACTTCCATATTTTGATGCTGTTGTTCCTGGCCGCGATGATCGGCTTCTGCCTCACGCGCGACCTGTTCAACCTGTTCGTCTGGTTCGAGCTGATGGGGATTGCGGCATTCGCGTTGACGGCCTATCCGCTGGGCAAGAGTTCGCTCGAAGGCGCGTTCAATTTCACGGTCACCAACGCGCTCGGCAGCTTCCTGATGCTCGCCGGGGTCGGCCTGCTCTATGCGCGCACGGGCACCCTCGACTTCGTGACCATGGGGCGCGTCATCGCGTCGGTCCCGCCGGATCCCGTGATCGCGGGCGGTTTCTGCCTGCTCGCGACCGCGCTCCTCACCAAGGCCGCGATCGTGCCGTTCCACATGTGGCTGTCCGACGCGCACGCGGTCGCGCCGAGTCCGGTGTCGGTGATCTTCTCCGGAGTGATGGTGAGCCTCGGTTTGTTCGGCTTGTTGAAGTTGATCGCGATGGTGTTTGCCGGTGACGCGCAGGTGATGATGCTGGTCCACGTCGTACTGTTCTGGCTCGGCGTCGCGACCGCGGTGGTGGGTGGCCTGATGGCGTGGGCGCAACGGCACCTGAAACGGCTGCTGGCGTTCTCGACCATCGCGCACCTGGGAGTCATGTTGATCGCAATCGCATCCGTCAGTGCGATCGGAACCGAGGGGTTCCTCGTGTACCTGGTCGGCCATGGACTGGTGAAAGGCACCCTTTTCATGATCGCCGGAATCCTGCTCGCCCGGTTCAATTCCGTGGACGAACTCGAGTTGTATGGGGAGGGACGTTCACTCTGGCCGGCGGGTATCGCCATGGGGCTCGCGGGACTGCTGCTCGGAGGCTTGCCGTGGGGGCTGTTGCACGATGCCACCGATTCGGTGCATGCCGGCAACCACGGCGTCGCGGGGGTGGTGGCGATCATCGTCGGCACCGCACTCACCGGCGCGGCGGTGTTGCGCGCCACCGGCCGCATCTTCCTGCGCTGGAGCGGCGTGCCGGCGGTCGAGCTGGTCGCGCCGACCGAACGCGAGCGCGAGAAGGGCAACCGGCCGCTGTGGCTAATGCTGCTGCCGTGCGTGGTGATGCTGGCGATCGCGTTGCTGCCGGCCGACCTTGCGGAATCCTTCCTGCACAGCGCGGCGTCGGGACTGGTGGCGCGCGTGGTGCCGCACGAGGGCGGCGGCACGCTGGCCGCGGCAATCACCTTCGCGCTGACGATCCTGATCCCGGCCGCGTCGCTGCTGCGCCGGCGGCCCATACGCAAGTTTGCGCGCCGTGCCGTGGAGGCGGAGACGGCGCCGTTCTACGCGCTGCACGTCCTGCACAGCGGCCGGGTGACCGATTACGTGGTGTGGATGATGGTGGGGCTGGCGGTGCTGGCCGGATGGTTGAAGTTCGGGTAGGACGCGCATTGCGGCGCAGCGCAACATCGAACCGGCGGCGGACAATGTCCACGCTACGCGTTTGGAACATCATTGACGGGTAGGGACGGCATCGCCCGCCGCGTACCACGAGGTCGGACCGACGGCGGACGGTGTCCGCCCTACGTGTTCGCACCCGGCTGCCACGGAATCATCTGCTGCGCGAATGTCGCCGCGTCGATGTTGGTGCCGCACACGATCACCGCGACGCGCTTGCCGGCGAGACGTTCGCGCAAGGGGCCGCACAGCGCGGCGGTGGCAGCGGCGCCGGCCGGTTCC
>DASSOQ010000029.1:0-56616 GCA_035700365.1 Rhodanobacteraceae bacterium
GGTCTCAGGCGTCCGCTCGCCCCTTTTCCCTCATCCCTGCTCCCTGCCTTTCGCCATGATCACGATTACGCTCCCCGACAACAGCACCAAATCCTTTGACGCGCCGCCGACGGTGCGCGACGTCGCCGCCTCCATCGGCGCAGGACTTGCCAAGGCCGCGCTGGCCGGCAAGGTCGACGGCAGGCTGGTGGACCTTTCGCGCACCGTCGACCGCGACGCCCGCGTCGAGATCGTCACCGAGAAGTCGCCCGAGGCTTTGGACATCATCCGCCATTCGACCGCGCACCTTCTGGCGCAGGCGGTACAGCGGCTGTATCCCGGCACCCAGGTCACGATCGGGCCGGTGATCGAGGACGGCTTCTATTACGACTTCGCGCCCAAGGGCGAGCCGTTCAAGCCCGAAGACCTGCCGGCTATCGAAGCCGAGATGCAGAAGATCGCGAAGGAATCGCTGCCGTTGTCGCGCAGCGTGAAGTCGCGCGACGACGCGGTGAAGTTCTTCCGCGGCATCGGCGAGGACTACAAGGCCGAGATCATCGAATCGATTCCGGCCGACGAGGATCTGTCGCTGTATTCGCAGGGCGAGTTCACTGACCTGTGCCGCGGCCCGCACGTGCCGGATACGGGGCGGCTGAAGGCGTTCAAGTTGATGAAGACGGCCGGCGCCTACTGGCGCGGCGATTCCGACAACGCGATGCTGTCGCGCATCTACGGCACCGCTTGGCTGAATGACAAGGATCTGAAGGCGTACCTCACCCGGATCGAGGAGGCCGAGAAGCGCGACCACCGCAAGCTCGGCAAGCAGCTCGACCTGTTCCACATGCAGGAAGAGGCGCCGGGCATGGCGTTCTGGCACGCCAAGGGCTGGACGCTGTGGCAGCAGGTCGAGCAATACATGCGTCACGTGTACCGCGACTCGGGGTACCAGGAGGTGCGTTGTCCGTCGATCCTGGACGTGTCGCTGTGGAAGAAATCCGGCCACTGGGACAACTACAAGGACAACATGTTCTTCACCGAGTCGGAGAAGCGCACCTACGCGGTGAAACCGATGAATTGCCCTGGCCACGTGCAGATCTACAACGACGGGCTGCACAGCTACCGCGACCTGCCGATCCGCTACGGCGAATTCGGTTCGTGCACCCGCAACGAACCTTCCGGCGCGCTGCACGGGCTGCTCAGGGTGCGCAGCTTCACCCAGGACGACGGCCACGTCTTCTGCACCGAGGACCAGATCGAGCAGGAGGTGGTGGACTTCCACCAGCGGGCGCTGAAGGTGTACGAGGACTTCGGCTTCACGAACGTCGAGCTGATGCTGGCGCTGCGCCCCGATTCGCGGATCGGCGACGACGCGGTGTGGGACAAGTCGGAGGACGCGCTGCGCGCCGCCCTGCGGCGGGCCGGCGCCGAGTGGAAGGAGCTCCCGGGCGAGGGCGCCTTCTACGGCCCCAAGATCGAATACCACCTGCGCGACGCGATCGGCCGCGACTGGCAGCTCGGCACCATGCAGGTCGATTTCTCGATGCCGGGCCGGCTCGGGGCCGAATACGTGGGCGAGGATTCCCAGAGACACACCCCGGTGATGCTGCACCGGGCCATCGTCGGCTCGATGGAACGCTTCCTTGGCATCCTGATCGAGCACCACGCCGGCAACTTCCCGACCTGGCTGGCCCCGATCCAGGCCGTGGTGATGAACATCACCGACAGCCAGGCCGGGTACGCCGGGCAGGCGGCAGCGAACCTGAACGAGGCGGGTTTCCGGGCCGAAGCCGATTTGCGCAACGAGAAAATCGGCTATAAAATTCGCGAGCATACGTTGCAGAAGGTGCCTTGGCTGCTCGTGGTCGGCGACCGCGAGAAGGAGAGGGGCACCGTTTCCGTGCGCACGCGTTCCGGTGAAGACCTCGGCAGCATGCCTCTGGCCGGGTTCATCCAGCGACTCGAAGCCGAGCCGCGGCCGCGTTGACGGAATGCAGCCAGGCATTGCTGGCGAACTCGACCAGGAGAAGACGGTATCGCAACCGAAAACAAGAGCAATCGGCGCAACCAGGAAATCCGCGTCCCGCGTGTACGCGTGATCGGCGCCGATGGGGAACAGGTCGGTATCCTCGACCGCGATGCGGCATTGGATCTGGCAGGGGAAGCCGGTCTGGATCTGGTCGAGATCCAGCCGACCGCGGATCCGCCCGTGTGCCGGATCATGGACTTCGGCAAGTTCAAGTTCGAGCAGCAGAAGAAGGCGGCTGCCCAGCGCAAGAAGTCCAAGCAGGTCGAGACCAAGGAGCTGAAGTTCCGCCCGACGACGGATGTCGGCGACTACAACATCAAGCTCCGCAACATGACCCGGTTCCTGGAAGAGGGCGACAAGGTCAAGGTCAACATCCGCTTCCGCGGCCGCGAGATGCGCCACCAGGAACTCGGCATCGAACTGGCCCAGCGCATCCAGAAGGACATCGCCGAAAACGGCACGGTCGACCAGTTCCCGCGCATGGAAGGCCGCCAGATGACCATGATGATCAGCCCCAAGAAGAAGTAGTGGGGCAACCGTCCGCCGCGGATCGGCGGGCGGACAAGCGAAGACCCGCTCGGGTCCTCGACAACAAGCCGGCAAGGGCATGGATGGAAAGCGCGACAGCGATCGCCGCCCGGGCCAGTCACGAAAACCTGAAACGGAGTGGCAACATGCCAAAGATCAAGACCAACCGGGCCGCCGCGAAGCGGTTCCGCAAGACCGCGACCGGCAAGTTCAAGGCCGGGCACGCCTTCAAGTCGCACATCCTCACCAAGAAGTCGACCAAGCGCAAACGCGGCCTGCGCGCCCCCAACCACGTGCATGAGTCCGACACCAAGCGTGTCGCACGCATGCTGCCGTACGTCTAAGCGGAGGACACCACCATGGCACGAGTCAAGCGTGGCGTCACCGCGCGTGCGCGTCACAAGAAAACCCTGAAGGCCGCCAAGGGCTATTACAACGCCCGGCGCAAGGTCTACCGCGTCGCCAAGCAGGCGGTCACCAAGGCCGACCAGTACGCCTACATCGGCCGCAAGCAGCGCAAGCGCCAGTTCCGCGCGTTGTGGATCGTCCGCATCAACGCGGCCGCGCGCCAGTTCGGGCTGTCCTACAGCCGCCTGGTCGCGGGCCTCGACAAGGCCGGCATCACCGTCGATCGCAAGGTGCTGGCCGACATCGCGGTGCACGACATCGCGGCGTTCGGCGCGATTGCCGAGAAAGCCAAGGCCAGCCTGGCTGCTTGATGCATTCCGGCGTCCGCGCCGGATCGCTATGATGCAAGCGAGCGGGAAGAGTCTTGGCTCTTCCCGCTTTTTGTTTGCGAAAGGGGTTTCATGCACACACTTGCGCAACGCACCGATGACGCGCTGGCGGCGATCGCCGCGGCGGCGACGCTGGACGCGCTCGAGGCGCAGCGTGTCGCGCTGCTCGGCCGGAACGGCGCGATCACCGCGGAGTTGAAGACGCTCGGCAAGCTGCCACCGGGCGAGCGCAAGGTGCGCGGTGCGGAAGTCAATGCCGCACGCCAGGCGCTGGATGCGGCGATCACGGCGCGTCGCGCGTCGCTCGAACAGGCGGTCCTCGACCAGCGCCTGGCATCCGAGCGCATCGACGTCACCCAGCCCGGCCGTGACGGGGGTCGCGGCAGCATCCATCCCCTCACGCGCACGCTGGAGCGCATCGAGGCGATCTTCGCCCAGCTCGGTTACTCGGTGGCCGAAGGTCCCGAGATCGAGGACGACTGGCACAACTTCGAGGCGCTGAACTTCCCCGCGCACCACCCCGCGCGGGCCATGCACGACACCTTCTACATATCATCCAGGATCGGCGACGACGGCCGGCTGCTGCGCACGCACACCTCGCCGGTGCAGATCCGTGCGATGCGCGGCAGGCAACCGCCGGTCCGCATCATCGCGCCCGGCAAGGTGTACCGCAGCGATTCCGACCAGACCCATTCGCCGATGTTCCACCAGGTGGAAGGCCTGCTGGTGGACGAAGCGGCGACCTTCGCCGACCTCAAGGGCACGCTGGAAGCGTTCGTGGCGGCGTTCTTCGGGCAGGCGCTCGAGATGCGCTTCCGGCCGAGCTACTTCCCGTTCACCGAGCCGTCGGCGGAAGTCGACATCCGTTGGCAGCGTGGGGACGGCGGGGCCCGCTGGCTGGAGGTGCTGGGATGCGGCATGGTCCATCCGAACGTGTTGCAGCATTGCGGCGTGGATCCGGAGCGCTACACCGGCTTTGCCTTCGGGATGGGTGTCGAGCGGCTGGCGATGCTGCGTTACGGCGTCGGCGACCTGCGCGCGTTCTTCGAGAACGACGTGCGATTCCTGGCGCAGTTCGCATGATGAACATCGAGTCCCGGATCCCGATCCTGCCATGAAATTTTCCGAAAACTGGCTGCGCGAACTCGTCGACATTGCCGCCGGCCGCGAGGCACTGACCAGGCGCCTGACCATGAGTGGGCTCGAGGTCGGTTCGGTCGAGGCCCTCGGCGAATCACTCGAAGGCGTGGTCGTCGCCCGTATCGTCGCCTGCGAGCCGCATCCCGATGCGGATCGGTTGCGGGTGTGCCGCGTCGAGACGGGATCCGGCGAGGCGCAGATCGTGTGCGGCGCGCCGAACGCGCGCGAGGGGCTGGTCGCGCCGCTGGCGGCGATCGGGGCGACGTTGCCGAACGGCATCACGATCAAGGCGGCGAAGCTGCGCGGGATCGAATCGCAAGGCATGTTGTGTTCGGCAAAGGAACTCGGTATCGACGCCGACGCTTCGGGCCTGCTGGAATTGCCCGGCGATGCGCCGGTCGGGAAGGCGCTGGCGGACTATCTCGGCCTGCCCGATGCCTCCATCGAAATCGAACTCACGCCGAATCGCGGCGACTGCCTCGGCATGCTCGGACTGGCCTTCGAGGTGGCGGCGGAATTCGGCTCGAATGCCAGGTCGTTCGAGCCGCCGCCCGTGGTCCCGGCGATTTCCGCGCCCCGTGAAATCCGCCTCGAGGCCGGCGCCGATTGCCCGCGTTACCTCGGACGCGCGGTGCGCGGCATCGACATGGGTTCGGCGACACCAGTGTGGATCGCGCAGCGGCTGCGCGCCTCCGGATTGCATCCGATCAACGCGGTGGTGGACGTCACCAACTACGTGATGCTGGAAACCGGACAGCCGTTGCACGCGTTCGACGAAGCGAAGCTCGACGGCGCGGTCGTGGTGCGCCGCGCGCGCGAGGGCGAAGCCCTCAAGTTGCTCGATGGCAGCGAGGCGCAGCTCGATCCGGGCGTCTTGGTCATCGCGGGCGAACGCAAGCCGCTGGCGCTTGCGGGGGTCATGGGCGGATTCGAGTCGAGGGTGACGGCGGAGACGCGCGACGTGTTCTTCGAAGCCGCGCACTTCGCCCCGGCCGCGGTCACGGGCCGCGCGCGCAAGTTCGGCCTCGCCACCGACGCGGCGCACCGTTTCGAGCGCGGCGTGGACCCCGACCTGCCACGCAAGGCCATGGAGCGCGCCACCGCCTTGCTGATGGAAATCGCGGGTGGCCAGCCCGGTGACGTCATCGAGGCCGTGTCGCCGGAGCACCTCCCGCGGCGTGAGGCGGTGCCGCTGCGCCGGGTGCGGATCGCGCGGGTGCTCGGCATCACCGTCGAGGACGCTGTCGTCGAGCGCATCCTGTCGGGGCTGGGCATGACCGTCGCCGCGCAGCCCGGGGGCTGGCTGGTCACCCCGCCATCGCGGCGGTTCGACATCGAACGGGAAGAAGACCTGATCGAGGAAGTCGCCCGGATCCATGGCTACGGCACGATTCCCGCGCGGCTACCCGCGGGCGCGCCCCCGGCGCCGCGCGACGAGGAGACCATCCTTCCCCTGGCCACCTTGCGCGCCGGCCTCGCCGCACGCGACTACCGCGAAGCGATCTGCTACGCGTTCGTCGATCCACGGTTGCTGGACACCTGGCAGCTCGATGCGGGCGCGGTGGCGCTTGCCAATCCGTTGTCTGCCGACCTGGCGGTGATGCGGACCTCGCTTCTTCCGGGACTGGTCGAGGCGCTCAAGCGCAACCGCAACCGGCAGCAGTCGCGCGTGCGGCTGTTCGAGACGGGGGTGGTGTTTGCCAGGCAGGGAGCAGGAACCGGGGCCGGCGATGCGCCGGTGGAAGCGCCGATGCTCGCGGCGGTCGCGTGTGGGAGTGCGCATGCCGAGCAGTGGGGCGCGCCGAAGCGCGCGCTCGACGTTTTCGACGTCAAGGGCGATCTGGAATCGCTGCTGGCGCTGTCCGGGTCCACCCCGGCGTGGTCGTTCGATGCCCTGGACCTGCCCGGATGGCTGCACCCGGGCCGCGGTGCGCGGCTACTGCGTGACGGCGTCGCGATCGGGGCGGTCGGTGCCCTCCATCCGGGCCTGCAGCGGCGGCTCGACCTGCCGGAAACCCTGGTGTTCGAGGTTCGCTCCGATGCCCTGCGGCAACGGGAGGTTCCGGCAGCGCAGGGATTGCCGCGCTTCCCCTCGATCCGCCGCGACATCGCGATCGAGGTCGACGAGCACGCGGCTTGGGCCGAGGTTGCCGGCGTGATCCATTCGGCCCTGCCGACGATGCTCCAGGAACTGGTACTGTTCGACTGTTTCCGCGGCCCGGGATTGAGCGAAGGTCGAAAAAGTCTTGCCATAGGCTTGATTTTGCAGGACAGTTCACGCACGCTTACGGACGAGGACGCGGACCGGTCGGTTGCGGATGCGGTGGCGCGGCTGGAACGCGATCTGGGGGCACAGCTGAGGAGATGACATGACGCTGACCAAGGCAGAGATGGCCGAGCGCCTGTTTCTCGACGTCGGCCTCAACAAGCGTGAAGCCAGGGAGTGTGTGGACGCCTTCTTCGAGGTGTTGCGCGAGGCTCTCGAGCGGGGGGAGCAGGTGAAGTTGTCCGGTTTCGGCAATTTCGACCTGCGCAACAAGAATCAGCGTCCGGGCCGGAACCCCAAGACCGGCGAGGAGATCCCGATCTCCGCGCGGCGGGTCGTGACGTTCCGTCCGGGCCAGAAGCTGAAACTGAGGGTCGAGAACCATGCTGGATCAGGGCCGCAATAACGAACTGCCCGCCATCCCGGCCAAGCGCTATTTCACGATTGGCGAAGTCAGCGAGCTGTGTGCGGTCAAGCCGCACGTGCTGCGCTACTGGGAGCAGGAATTCCCCGCGCTGAACCCGGTCAAGCGGCGCGGCAACCGGCGCTATTACCAGCGCCACGACGTGCTGATGATCCGGCAGATCCGGGCGCTCCTGTACGACCAGGGCTTCACCATCACCGGCGCCCGCGCGCGGCTCGAGGGCCAGCAGGGCAAGATGGAGGCCAGCCTGTCGCACCAGATCGCCCACCAGATGCGCCTGGAACTCGAGCAGTTGCTGCAGTTGCTGCGCGAGCAGTCATCGCGCCGGGTGTAATGCGATCGGGCGGTTGCGCTCCGTGTTCCGCTATCATGTGGGTTCGGTCGGGGCGTAGCGCAGCCTGGTAGCGCATCTGCCTGGGGGGCAGGGGGTCGTGGGTTCGAATCCCGCCGCCCCGACCAACAACAAAATCGGGCCATCGTGGCCCGTTTTTGTTGTTGGTTACTGGTGAGGATGAGAACTGGCGCCTTCGCAAGAAGGTGCCGTTCGACTGCGGAGCCATGGATGGCGTAGCGAACATCGCGTGCGCAGCGCACGGTGGCCCGAAGGGCGAGCGCCAGGAAGGCGCGAGTAATCCCGCCGCCCCGACCATGTTCTTGCGATCATCCGTGAACGCTGCCGTTGTCTGTCCCCAATGAACGGCAGGTCGCGGGCATGGCCCGCTCCTGCAAATTTGCGGTGCGCGTTCGTTGCAGCAGCGGGCCATGCCCGCGAAGCATTCTCGGCGCGTCAATACAACAACCGCGTCCTGACGGTGCCCGGAATGGCCGCGAGCTGCTCGCGGATCGCTTCCGATTGCGCCTCGGACGCGGAAACGTCGATGACGACGTAGCCGAGGTCGCCCGACGTCTGCAGGTACTGGGCGTTGATGTTGACGCCGCCTTGCGAGAACACGTCGTTGATGCGCGACAGCACGCCGGGGACGTTGTGGTGGATGTGCAGCAGCCGCCGGCTTCCTGCGTGCTCGGGCAGGTTGACCTCCGGAAAGTTCACGGCGGAAACGGTCGATCCGTTGTCGCTGTAGCGCACCAGCTTGGAGGCGACTTCGGTGCCGATGTTGAGCTGCGCCTCCTGGGTGCTGCCGCCGACGTGCGGCGTCAGCAGCACGTTGTCGAATTCACGCAGCGGCGAGACGAATTCCTCGTCGCGGCTCCTGGGTTCCTTCGGAAACACGTCCACGGCCGCCCCCGCGATCCGCTTTTCGCGAAGCGCGGCGGCAAGCGCGTCGATGTCCACCACGTTGCCGCGCGAGGCATTGATCAGCAGCGCTCCGCTCCGCATCCGCGCGATCTGAGGCTCGCCGACCATCCCCGCGGTGGCCGGCGTCTGCGGGACGTGCAGCGTCACGATGTCCGAGCGCTGCAGCAGGTCGTCCAGGTCGCGCGTCGCAACGGCGTTGCCGAGCGCCAGCTTGGCCTCGATGTCGTGGAACAGCACGTGCATGCCCAGGCCTTCGGCGAGCACGCCGACCTGGGTGCCGATGTGGCCGTAGCCGACGATGCCGAGGGTCTTGCCCCGCGCCTCGAAGCTGCCCACGGCCGACTTGGCCCAGCCGCCGCGGTGGCATTCGGCGTTGCGTTCCGGGATCCGCCGCATCAGCAGGATCGCCTCGGCGACCACGAGCTCCGCGACGCTGCGGGTATTCGAATACGGCGCGTTGAAAACCGGCACGCCGCGGCCGCGAGCATTCGCGAGGTCGACCTGGTTGGTGCCGATGCAGAAGCAGCCGACCGCGAGCAGGCGGCGCGCCTGCGCGATCGCCTCGCCGTCCAGTTGCGTGCGAGAACGAATCCCTACGATGTGCGCGTCCGCGATCGCCTCCAGCAGTTGCTCGCGCGGCAGCGCCTTGTCGTGCCGTTCGACGCGTGTGTAACCGGCGGCTTCGAATGCCTCCACGGCACTTTGGTGGATGCCTTCCAGCAGCACGATCTTGATGTCGCCCTTGGGGAACGAAGTGTTCATGCGGCCTGCGGCGTCCGGGACTGGTGGAGTGCTAGGCTAACGGGATTCCCGCCGCAGGTGAAAGCCGCACATGGACATGCACGAAACCGGTCGTCGCAGCCTCTATCCCGAGATCGAGCCGTTCGACACCGGCATGTTGCCGGTTTCGGCCCTGCACACCCTCTACTACGAGCAATGCGGCAACCCGCACGGCAAGCCGGTGGTTTTCCTGCACGGCGGGCCGGGCGCCGGCTGCAACGCCAAGTGCCGGCGGTTCTTCGACCCGGCGGTGTACCGGATCGTGCTGTTCGACCAGCGTGGCTGCGGTCGTTCCACGCCGCACGCGGAACTGCGCGAGAACACCACCTGGGATCTCGTGGCCGACATTGAACGCCTGCGCGAACATCTGCGGATCGCGAAGTGGCAGGTGTTCGGCGGCTCGTGGGGCTCGACGCTCTCGCTCGCCTATGCGGAAACCCATCCGGGCCGGGTCACCGAGCTGGTGCTGCGCGGCATCTTCATGCTGCGGCGCGTCGAGCTCGAATGGTTCTACCAGGGCGGCTGCGACATGCTGTATCCCGACGCGTGGGAGAAGTACCTCGCGGCGATTCCCGAGGCCGAGCGCGGCGACTTGATGCAGGCGTACCACCGGCGCCTGGTGTCCGGCGATCCGGATGTGAGGCTGGCCGCGGCACGCGCCTGGTCGGTATGGGAAGCCTCGACGAGCTTCCTGCTGCAGAACGAAGCCTATATCGCCGCCAGCGCCGGCGACGAATTCGCGCTGGCCTTCGCCGGCATTGAGAACCACTACTTCGTGAACGGCGGCTTCTTCGAGCACGACGACCAGTTGCTGCGCAATGCCGGTCGCCTGCGCGACATCCCGGCGGTGATCGTGCAGGGCCGCCACGACGTGGTGTGTCCGATGCGCAGCGCCTGGGACCTGCACCGTGCGTGGCCCGAGGCGGACCTGCGCATCGTGCCGGACGCCGGGCATTCCGCGTTCGAGCCGGGCAACGCGCACGAGCTGGTCAGCGCGACGGACCGGTTCCGCGAGAGTTCGCGCTGAACGCGTGGGCGCCCGACATCGATGGACGATCGCGCGCACGCGGCGCTCCTGCAAAACGTGCGGCGTGCGTTCGTTGCGGGAACGGCCGCGACCCGATGACCGGGCAAATCAATCCTCTTCCGCGCGCGGCTTGTAGGCCTCGGTGAGTTCCTTCTGGACTTGGGCGGGCACCGGGTCGTAGTGCGACAGCTCCATCGCGAAGCGGCCCTCGCCGCCGGTGATCGCGCGCAGCTCGGTCTGGTAGCCGATCACCTCGGCGAGCGGAGCCTGTGCCTTGACCACCAGCGTGCCGCCGCGCAGCACGTCGGTCCCGCTGATGCGGGCGCGCTTGGACGCGAGTCCGCCGGTGACGTCGCCCATGAAGCGTTCCGGCACGTTGACGTCCATGTTGACGATCGGCTCCAGCACGATCGGGTTCGCCTTGGCCACGGCATCGAGGAACGCCTTCCTGCCGGCGGACACGAACGCGACTTCCTTGGAATCGACGGGATGGTATTTGCCGTCGTACACCACCACCCGCACGTCCTGCATCGGGTAGCCGGCGATCGCGCCGTGCTCGAGCACCTGGCGCACGCCCTTTTCGATCGCGGGAATGAACTGGTTGGGGATCACGCCGCCCTTCGAGTCGTCACGGAATTCGAAGCCGTCACCGCGCGGCAACGGCTCGACCCTGAGGTACACCTCCCCGAACTGCCCGGCGCCGCCGGTCTGCTTCTTGTGCCGGTGGTGGCCCTCGGCCTTGCCGCCGATGGTCTCGCGGTAGGCGATGCGCGGCGGATGGGTGATCACTTCGACCCCGTACTTGTCGCGCATCCGCGCCAGGGTCAACTTCAAGTGCAGGTCCGACAGGCCGCGCACCACGGTCTCGTTCAATTCCTTGTTGTGCTCGACGCCGAGGCAGGGGTCCTCTTCGGCAAGCCGTGCCAGTGCATTCGCGAGTTTCTGGTCCTGGCCCTTGTGCTTCGGTTCCACGGCCAGCCCGAACATCGACAGCGGAAACGCGAGCGGCTGCAGGTGGATCGCGTCCTCGTCGTGCGAATCGTGCAGGACCGCGTCGAAGTGGATGTCCTCGACCTTCGCGACGCCGGCGATGTCACCGGGGATCGCCTCGTCGACCTCGATGTGTTCCTTGCCCTGCAGCTTCAACAGGTGCCCCACCTTGAACGGCTTCTTGCCGTCATCGATGAACAACTGCGAATCCTTTCTCACCGTGCCCTGCCAGACCCGGAACACCGAGAGCTTGCCGACGAACGGATCGTTGATGATCTTGAACACGTCGGCGATCACGTGTGCGTCGGGATCGGGCTTCGCATCGATCGGTTTGGCGTTCGCGCCGGACCCCTTCACGAACGGCGGGGGATTGGCCTCGCCCGGATGCGGCAGCAGCTTGCACGCGACCTGCAACCATTCGGCGACGCCGGTGCCGGCTTGCGCCGAAGTGAAACAGATCGGCACCAGATGCCCTTCGCGCAGGCATTGTTCGAAAGCTGAATGCAGGTCTTCCGGCGACAGCGTTTCCTCGCCATCCTCGAGGTAGCGGCCCATCAATCGCTCGTTGATTTCAACCACCTGGTCGATGATCCGCTGGTGCGCGTCCGCCACGGGACCGAGGTCGCTGTCGCCGCTGGCGGCGAAAAAGCAGTCGACCACCCTGGCGCCGCCGTCGGCCGGCAGGTTCACCGGCAGGCATTCGGCACCGAATTCGTCGCGCAGTTCCTCGACGAGCGACGCCAGGTCCAGCCCATCCATGTCGATGCGGTTGACGACCAGCGTCCGCGCGAGGCGCCGCTGTTTCGCGTAGTGCATCAGGCGGCGGGTGCCGTGTTCGATGCCGTTGCCGGCATTGACCACCACCGCGCAGGTTTCGACCGCCGACAGCGCGGACAGGGTTTCTCCACGGAAATCGGCGTAACCCGCGGTGTCGATCAGGTTGATGTGGCAACCCGCGGTGTCCACCGATGCAATCGCGGAATGGATCGAATGCCGGCGCGCCTTCTCCTGGTCGTCGAAATCCGATACCGTGCTGCCGCGCTCGATCGTTCCCGGCGTCTGCAGCGCGCCGCCGGCGTGCAGCAGCGCTTCCAGCAGCGTGGTCTTGCCGGCGCCGGCATGGCCCGCTAGGGCCACGTTGCGGATGTCTCCGGTGGTATACGCGGTCATGGGGCCTCGCTTTTTCCGGTGGCGGCAGTCCGCTGACCATGCTCCCAACCGGCGCGCCGGTCAAGTTGCGGCGGTGGCCCGCGGAACCTGCGCTGGCGCGGACGGTCTGAAGTCGCGTCCGCCGTGGTTGCGGGAGACGTGGCGCGGCCGCGCCGCGCATGGGCGACCGCAATGCTTCCCCTACACTTCAACGCGCGCAGCTTGCGCCCATTGGCCGATTGCATGCCTCGCAGCGATGGACACCAAGCGCAGGAACTTCGACCGCGTGAACGCGGGGCCGGAGTGCCTGCGGGCGATGGCCCGGAAACGCCGCCGTACGTGCGTCTCACCCAGCGCAAACCACCACCCCGCCACCGGCGCAAAGGATGGGCGCTGCTTGCGGTGGTCGTCGCGGGACACGTGTTGCTGGCATGGATCGCCTGGTTCATCCTTCGCCCGGTGCACCAGCCGCGGGACGAGCGGGAAGTGTTCCGGGTCACCCTGTTCGAGTCGCCCTCCGAATTGCCTCCGCCGCCACCCCTCGTATCGCCACCGCCGTTGCCAGGGCAGCCGCCATCCGCGCCGCCGCGGCACCTGCATTACGAACCTCCCGCGCAAGGTGCCATGCGCGCGACCCTGGAGGGCGTCAAGGGTCCGCCGCTGGAACTGTATGATTCGAACGGGCAGATACGCCTGCCTGCCGGTTCGTCGCAGAAGCAGGCGCCGGCACCCGCGTACAGCGCGCCCGGAATCAGGGGCTCGCACATCTACAGCGGCAAGTCGCCGATTCCGTACACGCCGACCCGCTTCAACAAGGACTGGGCGCCGCTCAACGAGAGCCTCGGCGCCAAGACGGTCGGGCGGGCCTTCGACAAGGCAGTCGAGGCGACCACGCTGAAGAAGACCGTCAAGCTCCCGGGCGGCATCAAGCTGCACTGCGCGATTTCGCCGCTGCTGTTGCTCGCCGCCGGCTGCAAGGGCGACGAACCGCCGCCGCCGCCGAAGAACGACGACGACATCCGCCTGTCGATGCCGCCAGCCGAGACGCTCACCGGCAAGAAGGTGCCGCTGCCGGAATCCGGGTCCAGCGCTGCGCCGCCTGCGTCAGCCGCTTCGACGCCGGCTTCCGCGTCCAGTTCGCACTAGCGGGGCGGCGCGCGATGCTTTTACTCCTTCCCCTTCAAGGGGAAGGCCGGGATGGGGATGGGTTTTAAAGTTTGACGAGAGCGGAACCCATCCCCAGCCAACCCCTCGCGCATCCCTGCGCTCACAAGTCCGGTCCGCACTTCCCTGTGCGGCCGCTCGGCAGCGCGCGAGCCATGGCTCGCAAGCGCGCTGCTTCGCCCCCTTGAAGGGGAGGGCTTTTCAGTCGCTGTGCGGTCGCCGCTAGTCGTTGCAAACGTGTCGTTGGGGATCCTTTCGTCGCGCCGTTACAATCCCCGGATGCCCACGCCGCCCGAGATCCTCGACACACGACCTGCGCGCGACAGCCGCTTCCTGCGCGTCGAAGAAGTCGATCTCGCGTTTTCCAATGGCGCGCGCCGCACCTTCGAGCGACTGACCGCCTCCGGGCGGGGTGCGGTCTTTATCGTGGCGATGCGCGATGCCGACACGGTGCTGCTGATCCGCGAATACGGCGTCGGCCTCGATCGCTACGAGCTCGGCGTGCCCAAGGGACGGATCGATCCCGGCGAGACCGCTCTCGAGGCCGCCAACCGCGAATTGCAGGAAGAGGCGGGATACGGCGCGCGCAAGCTCACGTCGTTGGCGACGCTGTCGTTGCTGCCGGCCTACATGACCCACAAGGCGCAGGTCGTCCTGGCGCAGGACCTGTATCCGGCACGGCTTGCCGGCGACGAGCCGGAACCGCTGGAAGTGGTTCCGTGGAGGCTTTCCGAATTGCACCTGCTGCTGGAGCGCCAGGATGTGTCGGAGGGTCGCTCGATCGCGGCGCTGTTCATCGTGCGCGAATATCTGGCGGGCAAATTCCATCTGGGGGAGACGAAATGCTGACGCGACGCAGGCAACCCGACGACTCCGGGGTCGCTCCATGAGCGCGCTCGAACGCATTGCCGGCGAGAGCCGGGCGCTGGCGCGCCGCGCCGGCGCCGCGATCCTGGAAATCTACGCGGGCAGTTTCGCGGTCGAGACCAAGAGCGACGACTCGCCGCTGACCGCCGCCGACATGGCCTCGCACCGCGTCATCGTCAACGGCCTGCGCGAATTGACGCCCGACATTCCGGTGCTGTCCGAGGAATCCCGCGGCATCGACTGGAGCGAACGCCGCACGTGGGAGCGTTACTGGCTGGTCGATCCGCTGGACGGCACCCGCGAGTTCGTCAAGCGCAACGGCGAATTCACGGTCAACATCGCGCTGATCGAAAACCACGTGCCGGTCCTCGGAGTGGTGCTGCTGCCGGTGACCGGCGAGTCGTATTACGGCGTGGCGGGCGAAGGCGCCTTTCTCGAAGCGGGGCCGGGCGCGCTGCCGCAGCCGATCACGACGCGCCAGGCGGCGAGGATCCCGGTCGTCGCCGGCAGCCGTTCGCACAGCAACGAGCGCCAGATGGCGATACTCGGGAACCTGGGCGACCATCGGCTGGTGTCGGTCGGATCCTCGATCAAGTTCTGCATGGTCGCGCGCGGCGACGCCGACCTGTACCTGCGCCTTGGGCCGACTTCCGAATGGGACACGGCTGCAGCGCAGTGCGTGGTCGAGCAGGCAGGCGGCGCGGTGGTCGACCTGCAGGGCGTGCCGCTCCGCTACAACACCAAGGATTCTTTGCTGAACCCGGAATTCCTCACGATCGGCGATACGTCGGTGGACTGGCTTTCGAAATTGCAGGCGTCGTGACAAGCAAGCTGCTGATGCGGATCGAGGCCGGAGGAAGGAGACTTGGACGCGGAGATGGGCGGATGAGCGTGTCGTTCGCCGGTTGCTTGTCCGCGTCGATCCGCGTCACGCGCCGTTGCCTGATTTCCCGACATGAAAGACGAAACACCGATTGATTCGATGGACGGCGGTGTCGCGAAGCTGCTCGCGATCATGGCGCGCCTGCGCGACCCGGAACGCGGCTGCCCGTGGGACGTGGCGCAGACATTCGAAACGATCGCGGCATACACCATCGAGGAAGCCTACGAAACGGCCGATGCCATCGACCGCAAGGACTACCCGGCCCTGAAGGACGAGTTGGGCGACCTGCTGCTGCAGGTGGTGTTCCACTCGCGCATCGCCGAAGAACAGGGCCTGTTCGATTTCCGCGATGTCGTCGACGCGATCAGCGACAAGCTGGTGCGCCGCCATCCGCACGTGAAATGGGGTCGGGTTCATTTTCCCGGGTCGGTTGCCGGCGACGCGCCCAGCGGTTCAAAAAGTGAACCTGACCCCGTTTCGTGGGACGAAATCAAGCGGGCCGAGCGCGCGGCCGCCGGCGACGAGGACACCAGCGCACTTGCCGGCGTCGCACCTGGCCTGCCCGAGTGGAAACGTGCGCTGAAGTTGTGCGACAAGGCCGCGACCGTCGGCTTCGACTGGCCGGGGCCCGTCCCCGTGCTGGACAAGCTGGAAGAGGAAATCGCCGAGGTTCGCGCCGAGTTCGCGGCCGGTGCCGACCACGCGCGCATGCTCGACGAGATCGGCGATGTGCTGTTCGTACTGGTGAACCTCGCCCGCCACGCGCGTGTGGACTTCTCGCAGGCATTGCGCCATGCCAACGCCAAGTTCGAGCGTCGCTTCCGGCGGATGGAGGCGCTGGCGACGGGTGCGGGCGAGGGCCTGGCCGGCAAGTCGCTCGACGAGCAGGATGCGCTGTGGAACCAGGCGAAGGCCGAAGAGCGCCGCGGCTGAGCATCGAATGTGGCGGAGGCGTTGCCCGCCGCCCGTGAGGTGCGGCGGGGGTGTCCGCCCGGGAATCGTGATCCATTCCGCGGCGGACGAACAACCCGTGCCGCAAGTCATTCCCCCTTTGGGCACATGAGGCACGGCGCCGGCGGCGACTATCCTCGTGCCATCCCGCCGCGACGGCGACATTCCGGAGAGACCCATGCGCAAGTCCATCGTGTTCCACGTGGGCGCGATCCTGGCGGCTGCATCGTTCTGCGCCGTGGCGGACCAGCCGTGCCGCTACAGCGCGCCCCGCAACGCCGACATCGACGCTGCCGGCCTGAAGGCGCTGGCGGTCGAAATCGGCCCCGACACCCTGGCGATCCAGGGCCAGCCGGGGTTGACCAGGATCGTGGTGCGCGGCACGGCGTGCGCGTCCGAAGAACGCTGGCTGCAGGACATCAGGATCGAGACGGCGCGACAAGGCGACACCGCCACCGTGGTCGCGCGCGACGGCGACCGCGGCATCGCGTTTTCGCTGTTCGGCGGCACCTACGCCTACCTGAAGCTCGACGTGCGCGTGCCGCCATCGCTGGCGGTCAAGCTGAAGGAAGGTTCCGGCGACGCCAGCGCCCGCAGCCTCGCGGCGCTCGATGCAACCCTCGGTTCGGGCGACCTCAAGGTCGACGCCATCGCAGGGGAATTCGCGCTGAGGGTGGGGTCTGGCGACGTGGTCGCAAGCGATGTCGGCAGCCTTGCGCTGTCCAGCGTCGGCTCCGGAGACGTGAACATCGACGGCGTGCACGGCGATACGCATGCCGGTTCGGTCGGCTCCGGCGACCTTGGCCTGCGCAACGTCAAGGGCAGCGTGTCGATCGGCTCGGTATCTTCCGGTGACGTGAAGCTTGCCGATGTCGGCGCCAATGTCACCGTGGGCAGCGTCGGTTCGGGTGACGTGGACATCGTGCAGGCCGGCGGCAACGTGCGTGTCGACAGCGTCGGTTCCGGCGACGTCGATGTGGATGGCGTCGCCGGTGACTTCAGCGTCGGCGCGATGGGCAGCGGCGACATCCACCACCGCGGTGTCAAGGGCCGGGTCAGCGTGCCCCGCACCGACGATTGATCCGCAGGCGGCGCTTCGCGGTCCGGCGGCGGCAGCCGGCGCCGGCCTTCCCGTTCACGCGACGATCACCCGCGCGCGGGCACATTCCGCCTGCCGGGTCGGAGCGGCCAGTGCGTCCACACGGGGGAGGCAGGAATGAGCGAGGTCGAACACGAAAAGCAGACGGGATTGATCCTGCTGGTCGAGGACAACAGCGGCATCGCCGAGATGGTGGGTGAATTCCTCGAACGGCGCGGCTATTCGGTGGACTTCGCGGGCGACGGTGTCAGCGGCCTGCACCTTGCGGTCAGCAACAGCTACGACGTCATCGTGCTCGACCTGATGCTGCCCGGCATGGACGGCCTCGACGTGTGCCGCAAGCTGCGCGGCGAAGCCAAGAAGTCCACGCCGGTGCTGATGCTGACCGCGCGCGACACCCTCGAGGACAAGCTGATCGGACTCGACGCGGGCGCCGACGATTACCTGGTCAAGCCCTTCGAGCCGCGCGAACTGGAGGCACGCGTGCGCGCGCTGATCCGCCGCGAGCGCCGGCAGGTTTCCAGCGAGGTGTACCAGGTCGGCGACTTGCAGCTCGACACCGCGACCCTGCGGATCACCCGCGGCGGCGAAGAGCTGCAGGTTTCCCCGATCGGCCTCAAGCTGCTGACCATCCTGATGCGCGAATCGCCGCGGGTGGTCTCGCGGCACGACATCGAGCGCGAGATCTGGGGCGACACGCTGCCCGATTCCGACACGCTGCGCTCGCACCTGTACAACCTGCGCCGGGTGGTGGACAAGCCGTATTCGCGTCCGCTCCTGCACACCATCCACAGCGCGGGCTATCGCATCGCGGATCTGGATGCCGAGGCCGCGGCCAGTCACGCTTGACGCATACGGACGGGCGGCGCGGTCGCGCCTGCGCAAGGCGGCCGTGGTTCGCGCGTCGTTCGCCGCGACGCGATCGGAATAGGTTACCGGCATGGCCACGTACGCAAGCATCGGCCACCGCTTCTGGGTCATGTTCTCGCTCTGGGTGGCAGCGATCAGCGTGCTCACCGCGCTGGGCGTGTACGCGACCGCCAATTCCAGCCGCCAGGCGATCGCCCGCCAGGAACTCGAACGCGAGGCGGTGTATTACCGGCAGCAACTCGCGCGCGATCCGGCGACGCCGCTGCCCGACACCTGGTTGATCCGCGGATTCCTCAAGGAGCACGGCCAGAGCGATGCGGTGCTGCCTGCCAACCTGCGCGGCCTCGAGCCGGGATTCAACCAGGTTCCGCAACCGGACGGCACCCACGGCACCGTGCTGGTGGCCGACGAGCCGCGTGGAACGCTGTACCTGTTGTTCAACAACGACCGCCCCAACAGCAGCGTGATGGCGTTCGGGCTGGTCCCGGTGGTGCTGGTGGTGCTTTTCATCTATTTCGCAACCTGGCTGACCTACCGGGCTTCGCGCAAGGCGCTTTCGCCGGTGGTCGCGCTGGCCAACGTGGTGCGGCACTGGAACCCCGACCATCCCGACCCGGAGTCGCTCGCGCCCGGCAACCTGCCGGCGGCATCCGACAGCGACGTCGAAGTGCTGGTGGCCGCGCTGTACAACTTCGCCAACCGGCTCGAGGCATTCGTGGAACGCGAGCGGAACTTCACCCGCGACGCCAGCCACGAATTGCGCACGCCGCTGACGGTGATGAAGGTCGCGGTGGACGTGCTGGCCGACGAGGACATGAGCCCGTTCGCGCAGCGCTCGCTGGCGCGGATCCGCCGCTCGATCCGGGAGATGGAGGCCCTGATCGAAACCTTCCTGGTACTGGCACGCGAATCCGATACCGGCCTGCGCGACGAGGATTTCCTCGCCAACGACGTGGTGAGCGCCGAGGTCGCGCGCTACCGGGAATTGCTGTTCGGCAAACCCGTCGAACTGCGGCTTGTCGAACACGCACGCTTCGCGCTGCATGCGCCGCCGCGGGTATTCGCGGTGATGGTCGGCAACCTGATCCGCAACGCCTGCCTCTACACCGAGCATGGCACCGTGACGGTCGAGGTGGAAAGCGACATGGTGCGGGTGGTCGACACCGGCAGCGGGATGAGCGAAGAGGACCTCGAGCGGGCCTTCCAGAATTTCTATCGCGGCAGCCGCACGGGCAGCACCGGCCACGGGATCGGGCTGGCGATCGTGCGCCGCGTCGCCGATCGCTACGGCTGGGAGGTCACGCTGGAAAGCACGCTCGGCCAAGGCACCGAAGCGGTCGCGCGATTCCCCGCCGCACAGCCGCCGGACCTGGCGTTGCCGGAGCCGGAGGCGCCCGCCGAAGAAAACCGCGCCGACGCGCAGAGCGGTGGCTGACGTGGCCGCGGCCACACCCATGTTGCTCGTCCACGGTGGTGCGGGCGTGATCCGCGAACGCGATGCCGGAAGCGGGCAGGCAGTCCGCGCCGCGCTGTCGGAGGCGCTGCAGTGCGGGCACGCGGAATTGCTGGCAGGCCGTTCCGCGCTGGATGCCGTGACCGCCGCCGTGGCCGTGCTGGAGGACGCGCCGCACTTCAATGCAGGCCGTGGCGCGGTGTTCACCCACGAGGGCATCAACGAACTCGATGCGGCGGTCATGGATGGCGCAAGCTTGCGCGCGGGCGCCATCGCGGGCGTCCACCGCGTGCGCAACCCGGTGCTGCTGGCGCGCGCGGTGATGGAACACTCGCCGCATGTGATGCTTTCAGGCGATGGCGCCGAGGCATTTGCGTGCGAGCAGGGCGTCACGCTGGTCGAGCCGGATTATTTCCGGACCGAAGCACGTTGGCAGGAGTTGCAGCGGGTACGCGAACGCGAGTCCCGCGGGCAGGCGGCCGATCATTTCGGAACCGTCGGCGCGGTGGCGCGGGATGTGCGCGGCCATCTCGCCGCGGCGACATCGACCGGCGGCATGACCAACAAGCGCTGGGGCCGGATCGGCGACTCGCCGCTGATCGGCGCCGGCACCTATGCCAACACCGCTTGCGCGATGTCCGGGACCGGCTGGGGCGAGTTCTATATCCGCACCGCCGCGGCCCATGCCGTATGCATGCGCGTGGCCTCGCTGCGCCAGCCGCTGGTTGATGCGGCGGAACAGGTGGTCAATCGGGAAATCCCGGAACTCGGCGGCAGCGGCGGTGCGATCGTGCTGGGCGCCGACGGCAGCTACGCGATGCCGTTCAATACCGAAGGCATGTACCGGGGCTGGATCGGCGCCGATGGCGGGCCGCAGGTTGCGATCTGGCCTGGAGAGTAGGGCGGAACCCGCACGGCGGACGACGCCGCGCACCCGGGACGCGACACGCGGCGGAATCGGCTGCGCCGATTCCGCCCTGCGCGATCACGGCACGGCATCCGCCGCCGTCGCGGCGGGCTGCGCCTCGCAGCCACCGTCGGCAGCGATCAGGTTCCGCATGTTGAGGTACACGCCGTTGGTCCAGCCGAAACCTATGACGTTCTGCTTGTAGCCCGCGGTGATCTTCACGTCGGCGTTGCCGAGCACCATGTTGTATTTCTCGCGGATCGTGCCGTCCTTGGCGAGGCTGCGGTCGACCGTCGCGGTGAACTTGCAGGAGATCCGGCGTGCGTCGTCATGGAAGCCGTAGTCGTCGAGACCCTTGGCCGCGAGCCAGTTGGTCGGGGCCCAGCCGAACGGTGCATCCCACTGCGCGCCCGTGTCGCGGGTGCTCATCGCAAGCCCGCCGCGGTGTTCGAACAGCTTGAGCTGCTTGACCAGCGCCTCGGCCTGCTGCTTCGACGCGGCACCGGCCCATAGTGGATAGAACATCGTGAGGTACGGGTCCGTCGACGCCTTGCCCGCGACGAAATCGTAATCCATGTAGCGGCCCTGGTCCGCGTGCCACAACCACTTGTCCATCGCATTGCGGCGCGCATCGGCGGCGTCGGCCCAGCGTTTCGCGTCGGCGGTCTTGCCGAGTTGTGCGGCGAAATCGTGCAGGTCGCGTTCGTAGCGGTACAGCAGGCTGTTGAGGCCGACCCCGCCGTAGTGATGGGTCGAGCCGCCCCAGGGTCCGAAATGGAAGTCGGTATCGAACCCGGATTCGCGCATCGCACGGTCGCCCTTGTAGTAGTCGGCGGTGAGACGATAGCCGTCCAGCCAGTCGCCTGCACAGACCTTCGATGCCGTGACATCGCAGCTCGAGGTCTTCAGGTGCGCGGCTTCGGCGGCGCCGGGGTGCTGCGGCGCCTTGAGCAGGTATCCGGGATTTTCGGATGGGTGCGCCAGCAGCCAGCGGATCACGCCGACGTAGTAGTCGCTGTTGCGCGCCTCGATCACCGGGCCTTCGCCATAGTCGAAGTAGCGCGAGAGTCCGGTGTCGCCGGCGAGGTGCTGCTGGCGGGTCCAGATCTCGTAGTTCCGCACCGCCAGGGGATACGCGCGCGCGAGCCACGCCCGCTTCGCTTCGGTGCCGGGAAAACTCGCCGGGTCGTCCATGACCGCGGTCATCATCGCACTCAGGAACGGCGGCTGCGAACGGGTCAGGTAGTAGGTGCGGTTGGCGTTGAGCACGGCGCCATAATGTTCGACCTCGTACAGGGCGTTGTTCACCATGTCGAGCGCGAGTTGCTCGCGGTGGTCGGCGACGAGCCCCAGCACGATGAAGTAGCTGTCCCAGCCATACATCTCGTTGAACATGCCGCCGGGCACGACGTACGGGTGCGGCAGGTAGAGGAGGCCTTGCGCGGGCAGTTGGGTGGGATCGGTCTCACCGAGCTGCCGGATGGCCGCGGGCAGGTGCTCGATCTTCACGCCGCAGCGCCCGGCACTTTGCGCGAGCGACTCGGGAGCCTGGACCCCCGCCGGCAGATACACGACCGAATGCGACGGAACCTTGGGATCGACCAGGGCCCGGCATTCGTTCGCCGAACGCGTCAGCGTGCTCCAGGCGTGGTCGATGTAATTGCGCGTCCGCGCGGGATCGGGCGGCGCCGCGCAGGCGGCGGCCGCGACGAGCATCGTGAAGGCGAAGACCAGGACACGCGAACGGGCTTTCATGGCGACTCCCTTGATCGTGCCGGAAGCGGTGCGGGCCTCGCCGGCTCATCCCGTCCGTGCAGGTGTGGTTGCTGTACGCCAAACGGCCGGCCCATGGTAACCCGCGAGGCTCCTAGCGGCGCGTGCGCCTGCGTGACTTGGGACGCGGCGGCGCCGTCGAGCCACGCACCACGAGTTCCGGACTGAAGCCCTCGTTCCGGACATCTTCGCCACCGATGCGCGCGATCAGCATGCGCGTCGCGTGCTCGACGATCACGTCGGCGCGTTGCCGCGCCGTCGTGAGCGGCGGCCACGAATGACGTGAAAACGGGCTGTCCTCGAATCCGGCGATCGAGACGTCGTAGGGCACCTGCAGGCCGGTGGACTGCGCGGCCGCGAGTGCCCCGGCCGCGATTTCGTCGTTGCATCCGAAAATGGCGGTCGGTGGCTCGGGGAGATCGAGCAGGCGGCGTGCGCCACGGAAGCCGTCGTCGAACACGTAATCGCCGTCGATCATCAGCTCCTCGCGCGGGGCGACGCCGTAATCGCGCAGGGCGTCCTTGTAGCCTCGGAGCCGCTCGGCGCTCGCGTGATGGCGCGTGCCGCCGCGCAGGAAACCGATCCGGACGTGGCCGAGCTGGAGCAGGTGCGCGGTGATTGCGTAGGCGGCGTCGCGGTCGTCGACGTAGACGCTCGGAAACTCGCCGCGGGGCTCGCGCGCGGCGGACAGGATCCGCACGAACGGGATCCGGTAGGCGGCCAGCCGCCGCAGCGACGCCGTGCGTTCCGACACCGGGGTGGTCAGGACGAGGCCAGAGAGGCGGGAACGGCCCACCAAATCGCGCAGTTCCTCCGCCAGGCCGCGTGCGCTGGAATCGCAGGGCCGGATCTGCAGGCCGAAATTCAAGGCGTCGCATGCCGCGAGCGCGCCCTGCTGCATCGCGATGATGTAGTAGGCGTTGGGATTGTCATACACCAGCCCGATCGTGTACGCGTGCGAGCCGCTCAGGCCGCGCGCCAGAAGGTTGGGCCGGTAGCCGAGCTGCTCGATGGCGTGCAGCACGCGTTGGCGGGTTTCCTGGCGGACCGAGCGTTCCCCGTTGACGACCCGGGACACTGTCTTTGCCGAAACGCCGGCGCTCGATGCGACGTCGTCGAGCGTCACGGATGCCATCGCGCCCTCCTTGCCGCTTCGCACGCATCCTGCGTCGGCCGGCGCGGCGGGCGAACCACGATTGCAGCGGGCGCGGCCCCGGTCCTGCGCCGGGTTCGGGCGAACGCCGGGTCAGCGGCCGCTGCCCGGGTCCTGCGGCACGGCCACGGAAGCCGCTGCGCGGAAGCGTTCATGTCAGGAGTGTGCCCGCCCTGATGTCCCATGGATCCGATGACAGCGCTGTCATTGGCGGACCCGGCGGGCCACAGTGTGGCACAGGTTCGCGTTTTGGCAAGACCAATGGCTTGCACCCGTGGTGCTGCGGTGCAACACCATGGAACCGGCTCCGGGTGAGCCCGATCCACGGATTTCCACGGCTGAAGCAGTGTGCTGGAGCGTGACGCGCCTTCGTCCGCGCGTGATGCACTGCAGATTGACAGCGCTGTCTTGCGGCGGGCAAACTCACCGCCGCGTGCCGTCGGGGAGCGATCCACATGGAATCACCGCTGCAGTGGGGATTGCCTGGGTCGACGACGGTGCCGCAATGCCGACGACCCGCCTGCACATCCAGCGCGGAACGCGTCGGATGGCGCCAGGTACGTACGAGCGGAGGGCGGGCAGGTTTGCCGGCGACTCGAGCCGGTGGTCTGGCCTTCACATCGTTGGTGGGGAGAACGCGCGCAAGGGATCAAAGGCAGGCGAACGCTGTTTCGACGAGGCCATCGCGGTCTGCGCGCTGGCCACGAGGGTTGTCGTTCCAGTCGAAATAAAGATTTTTGCAACGCCTGTCGGGTGTTGTGTCACGAGTCTTTCAATCGCTGGAGGTGATGCATGAAGAACGACAAGCTGATCAGACTGGCGCTGACGAGTGCCATCCTCGCTGCATTGTCCCCCGTCGCCCTGGCGGCGGGTTCCGCTCCGGAGCCTGCTTCGGGCAGCGGCCAGGCCGCCGCACCGGCACAGCAGGCGGCGCCGCAAGGCCAGCAGCCGCGGTCGCAACCCACCACTCGAACCTTGCAGGCGATCGTCGTCACGGCCAGTCCGATCGGTGTCAAGAAGCTGGATGCGAGCTACAACATCGTCTCGGCGAACCGCGAGGAAATCCGCCAGGCCAATCCATTGAGCGTCGCGGACCTGCTGAAGATCTCGCCGGGCATCTGGCCCGAATCCACCGGTGGCCAGACCGGCGCCAACATCGAGATTGCCGGCTTTCCGGGTGGTGGCGACGCACCGTTCTTCACCGTCATGGTCAACAGCACGCCGCTGTACGGGATGCCTTCGCTCTCGTTCATGGATTCCAGTTCGCTGGTCAGGCTGGATGACACGATCCAGCGCGTGGAAGTCGTGCAGACCGGTCCGGGCGCGGTGTTCGGCCCCGGCCAGATGGGCGCGACGGCCAACTTCATCCTGCGCCAGGGGACGGCGGAACCCTCGGGTGACATCGGGCTCACCTATGGCGACGAGGGATTGTGGCGCCTCGACGGCTTCTACGGCTTCAAGATCGCGGACGGCTGGTTCGCCAGCATCGGCGGGTTCTGGCGCAAATCCGATGGTGTGCGCGATCCGCAGTTCCCTTCCGACAAGGGAGGCCAATTGACCGCCACCCTGACCCACGATTGGGACAACGGCAGCCTGATGCTGTGGGCCCGCAGGCTCGACGACAAGAACCAGTTCATCGTGCCGATCCCCATGATCCAGGGTTCGGGCGACACGTTCCACGGCTTCCCGGGTTTCGATCCGCTGACGGGCACCTATGGCAGCCATGACATCCAGCACGTACAGGTACCCAATCCGCTCGGCTACCTCGAAAATGCCGACCTCGCCAATGGGCGCGGCACCCAGATGAACTTCTTCGGGGGCAGCTATGAAGCGACCTACGGCGACTGGACGATCTACGACCACTTCCTGTTCAACGAAGGCGACCTGCCGACCAACGCACTGTTCTCCGGTCCCAATCCGAAGCCGCTGGGCTATTACCTTTACGGCTGCAACATCGCGCAGCCGGCCGGCTTCTGCGACGCCGACAACAACCCTGTCGACAGCGACACCCTGAAATATCCGGCCGACCAGAACATCAGCGCCACGCTGCCGGACGGCTCGACCGTGCCGCTGGACCAGAGCGTGATCCACCAGGGCTGGTGGTACATCCAGAAGCACCTGAAGAACTTCAACAACGATTTCCGCCTCAGCCGGGAAATCTTCGACGGCAACACGATCACGGCCGGTGCCTACCTGTCGCGCTACACCGACCACGACAACTGGTCGCTGGGCAACCAGATGCTGATGCTCAACGTCTCCAATACCAAGCCGATCGGCCTGACCTACCAGCAGAACGGCCAAACGGTGGTGGTCGCGAATCCGATGGGCTTCGTCGACTTCAACAACAACTACAACATCGTCGAGGCCGGTACGGGCACCAACAAGGCGTTCTACCTGTCCGACTCATGGGATGTCGGTCCGTGGCTGCTGCAGGCCGCCGGCCGCGTGGAGAACATCGACGTCAACCAGCGCACCTGCAACCAGTCCAAGATCGATTTGGACGGCAATCCGCTCACGCTGTACGACAACACGACGCCGGTGTGCAACGGCACATGGGACTACGAGCACTACAAGAAGACCCATCCCTCGTTCACGGCCGGCGCGAACTACCGGTTCAGCGACCACATGAGTGCGTACGTCCGCGGAAATACCGGTGGGCACTTCGACGACTTCGACAACGGCATCCGCGGCGTCGGTGGCAATTTCGCGCCGATGCAGAAGATCGAGAACATGGAGGCCGGCTTCAAGTACGGGTCCTCGACCATGTTCGTCGACATCAGCGTCTACCACCGATTGTTCACGGGCCTGCAATACACGCCGACCGGGCCCAACGGCCAGCCGATCGTGGGGGCGCCCATTTCGACGTACGGCGCCAATTCCCACGGCCTCGACCTGAATGCCTCGTGGTCGCCGATCGAGAACCTCAACCTGCACCTGATCGCCGCCTACATGAACGGGCACTACAGCCACTACGACGGCTGCGCGGCGTACTTCGACATCAACGGCAACCCGCAGTGCGCACCGATCAATGGCGCACCGCTGCAGCGCCAGCCGAAGCTCCGTTACGCGTTCACGCCCAGCTACACGTTGCCGACCAGTTGGGGCAGCATCACCGGTTACCTCACCTACAGCCACGTCGGCCAGCACTACCAGGACATCTCGGCCTTGCAGCCACTGGGCACCTATCAGACGCTGGACGGCGGCATCATCGCCGACGTCGGCGCGAACTGGCAGTTCAGCCTGCGCGGCACCAACCTCACGAACGAGATCGGCCTGACCGAGGGCAATTCGCGGAAATTCGGCGTCAACACCGGCATCGGCGGGGTGATCATGGCGCGGCCATTGTTCGGACGCGAGGTGAACTTCCAGGCGAAGTACCGGTTCTGACCGGCTGCAATCGCCAACCGGCGGCCCGGATCGCGCACGATCGATCCGGGCGGCCGCGGATGGGCGCGGCGGCGCGGGCGAGGCATGCTTCGTTCCTGCACGGCAGGGGTGGGAACGCCGCGCATGCGTCGGCCATCCGCCGCCGCCGCCATCGTCGATGCCGAGCTCGGCACGACCATCAGGAGTATTGCGATGAAATGCCGCGCGCTCGTATCCCTCGGCCTGCCCGCCCTCCTGGCGTGCGCGCCGGCGCCCGGCCTGTGCGCAACCGATCCGAGCTTCCTGCTGACCGCGACCGCGAAGGACTTCGGGGCGTACTTCCCGTCGTACCTCGCCAACGGTTACTTCTCGACCATGACGTCGGTGCGCGGCACCGAGCCCGACCGCGCCTACATGGTCGCCTTCATGGATTACACCAAAGGCGACATTTCGCGCCCGGCCGCGATCCCGGGCTGGAGCGAAATCGACTACGACCCGGGCACCGGCTGGGTGAATTCCACGCGCCTCGATCCCGAAATCTTCTCGGGGTACTCGCAGACGCTGGACATGCATGACGGCACGCTCGCCACCGGCTACCGCTTCACCTATGCCGGCAAGGCGACTGACGTGCAGGTCACCACCTTCGTCAGCCAGGCCGATCCGCATCTGGCGGCGACCCGGCTCGTCATCACGCCGCAGTTCGACGGCACGGTGCGGCTCCGGTTTCCGTTCCGGCTCTGGTCCGGGTACCAGCCACGCTTTCCCATCGCCAGCATGACCGGCGACCAGATGATCGACGCGGTGATTGCGAGCGGCCAGGATTTGAACGACAAGCCCGTGCCCACGCCGGACCGGGCGCCAGTGTGGTATCCGGGCACGACCGTCGTCACCGATGATGGCGGGGATACGCAGCAACGAACGCTCTGGCTCGAGGGGCGTGCGATGAATGGCCTCGAGATGGCCGAAGCCGCGGCCATCGAGCTTCCCGGCGATCTGAAGATCGAAAGCGCGAAGCTGGAGAAAACGGCCGGCAAGTTGTCGCTGGATGTCGTGGCCGAGGTGCGCAAGGGCACGCGTTACACGTTCACCAAATACATCGCGGCCTCGCGGCAGGATTGGGGTGGCGATGCCAAGGCCGATCTCGAGCTGGCCACGAAGGCGCGCGCGACGGGCTTCGACGAGCTGCTCGCGCGCCACGTCGATGCCTGGCACGACCTCTGGAAGGCCGACATCGTCGTCGACCACGACGAGGCTGTGCAGCGCGCATTGCATTCCGACCTCTACTACCTCCTGTCCAACACCACGGTCGGCACCGCCTGGGCAATGGGCGCCTGCGCGCTGACGCCGAACTACGCCGGCCATGTGTTCTGGGATTCCGATTCCTGGGTGTTTCCGGCGCTGCTGCTGCTGCATCCGGAGCGCGCGAAGTCGATCGTGATGTTCCGCCACCGCACCATGCAGGGCGCACGCGACCGCGCGAAGCAGTACGGCGTCGAAGGGCTGATGTATCCGTGGGAATCGGATCCGCAGAAAGGCGTCGACGTGACGCCGCACTTCGCCTACGGCGTGTTCCGCGAGATCCACGTCAACGCGGACATCGCGATCGCCCAATGGCAGTACTACCTCGCAACCGGCGACACCGGCTGGCTGAAGCAGTACGGCTGGCCCGTGATCGAAGGCGTCGCCACGTTCTGGAAGAGCCGCGTGACGTATGACAAGGCGAAGGATCGCTATGAAATCCTGCACGTCACGTCGCCCGACGAAGCCTACGACGACGTTCCGAACGATTCGTTCACCAACGCCGCGGCAGCCAAGGCGCTCCGGATCGCGACCCGGGCAGCCGCGCTGGTCGGTGCGAGGACGGATCCGAAGTGGGCCGAAATCGCGAACAAGATGTACATACCCTTCGATGCGAAGGCGGGGCGCCATTACGACTTCGATCCCTCGGTGCCGCACGACAAGATCACCTGGATGGGTTCATCACTGGCCTGGCTGATGTACCCGAACCTCGACCTTCCGATGTCGCCCGAAGTGCGCCGCAACGACTTCGATTTCCAGTTGCAGGCGCTCAAGACCCACGGAGACAATCCGAACGAGATGATGATGGTGATGCTCACGGTCGGTGCCGCCGAGCTCGGCGACGCCGAGGCGGCCGGCGACTGGATCGATCGCAACCTGGTCGGCTTCCTGAAGCCGCCGTTCAACGTCCGCAGCGAGACCGCGACCAACAACGCCGGCTACATCCTCGCGACCTCGGCCGGGTTCGTGCAGAGCTTCATCTACGGCCTGACCGGCCTCCGCATCGACGAAAAGGGACTGGATGCGGAATATGCGCCGGTGCTGCCGCCGGACTGGAAATCGGTGACGCTGAAGAACGTCAGCTTCCGCGGCGAACATTACGATTACACCATCCAGCGCGGACCGGATGGCAAGGCAAGGCTGGTCCGCAAGGAGCTTTGACGGGATGCGGTCAGCTCGAAAGGGGCACACGAAGGCAGGACTGGCCGCTTGTACGCTGCTGGTGCTTGCCGGCGTCGTTCCGCCGGCGTTCGCCGGCAGGGATCCGGGTTTCCTCCTCACCGCGACCGCAAAGGATTTCCAGGGGTACTTCCCGGGCCAACTGGCCAACGGCCATCTGTCGACCTTCACCTCGCCGCGGGGCACCGAAGGCAACCTGTCGTATCTCGTGGCCTTCATGGACCATGGCAGGGACGACATCGCGCGGCCCGCGGCGATTCCAGGCTGGAGCGGCATCAACTACCGGATGGGCGCCTCCGGCGCCTGGCTGAACCTGTCGCCGCTGGATGCCGCGACCTTGCAGGACTACCGGCAGGTCCTGGACCTGCACGACGGCACCCTGACGACGGGTTACCGCTACTTCGACCATGGCAGGGCGACGCGCGTCAACGTGGTGGAATTCGTCAGCGAAGCCTCGCCCCATCTTGCCGTGGTCCGCCTCACGATCACGCCGCAGTTCGACGGGGTGGTGGAGCTGTCGTTTCCGCTGGTGTTGTGGGCGCCGTCGCAGCCGCGCCTGGCGCTGGCGAAACTCCCCGGCGATACCGGACTCACCGGCGATCGCTTCCGGCAGGCGTTGCATGCGCACGGGCTGTCGCTGGACCCGGTGGCGCCAGCCACGGCCGATCGCGCCGCGGTCTGGTATCACGGCGATACGCAGGTGCTGGATGCCGGCGGCGACACGCAGGCATTGACGTTGTGGCTGGCCGGACAGGCGACGAACGGCAAGCGGATGGGCGAGGCCGCGGCGGTGCAGTTGCCGGATGGCATCCGAGCCATCGAAGCGAAACTGGACCGCACTGATCATCGGCTGGCGCTGGACATGCGCGCTAGGGTTCGAAAGGGCAGGACGTATGCGTTCACGAAATATGTCGCGGTCTCCCGCGACGGATGGGGTGGCGATGGCAAGGCGGACCTGGCGTTGGCCCGATCGGCGCGCGAGCGCGGCTTCGACGCGATGCTCGCCGCGCAGAGGAAGGCGTGGGCGAAGTTGTGGCAGTCGGATATCCGCATCGAGGGCGATCCGAAGGCACAGCTCGCGGTGCATTCGGACCTGTACTACCTGCTGGCGAATACCGCGCCCGACGGGGCATGGGGCCTCGGCGGCTGCGGCATGACCACGGGTTACGTCGGTCACGTGTTCTGGGACAGCGACACCTGGATGTTTCCGGCGCTGGTGTTGCTGCATCCGCAGCGCGCGAAGTCGATCGTGATGTTCCGCGACCGCACCCTGCCCGTCGCGCAACGACGTGCCCGTGGCGCCGGCTTCCAAGGCGCAAAGTACCCGTGGGAAGCCGATCCACAGGACGGCAGCGAACAAATCCTGTTCGCGGCCCACCGCTTGAGCGTCGGCGAGATCCATGTCAATGCCGACATCGCGATCGCCCAGTGGCAGTACTGGCTGGCGACCCATGACCTCGATTGGTTGCGCAAGGACGGCTGGCCCGTAATCCGCGATGTCGCGGATTTCTGGGTCAGCCGCGCGACGTACGACAAGGCGACGAGGCATTACGAAATACGCGATGTCGTGTCGCTGATGGAGCCTTACGCCCATGTGGATGACGACGCCTTCACCAATGCCGCGGCGGCAAAGGCGTTGCGGATCGCCGCGGCCGCGGCGAGCGTGGTCGGAGAAAGGGCCGATCCGCGCTGGACGGAAGTCGCGGACAAGCTCGATATTCCGTTTTCGGAAGCGGGCCGGCATCATCTCGATTTCGACCCCGGCCCCCCGTTGCACGATGTCGGCGACAACGACCTGGCATTCCTGATGTTCCCCTCGCTGGACCTCGCGATGGACGCAACGGTACGGCACAACGACTACCGGATCGCCGCCGCGCCGCTGGAGCGAGCGGGCGCGAGGTCGACTTCGATGGGCCTCGCGCCCCTCGCGATCGCCGCCGCCACGGTGGGCAACTCGGCGGACATGACGCGCTGGCTGCAAGGCAATATCGGCCAGGGCATGCTGAAAGCTCCGTTCAACGTGCGCACCGAAACCGTGGACAACAACACCGGCTGGTTCCTGACCGGTTCGGCAGGCTTCGTGCAAAGCCTGCTCTATGGCGTTACGGGGCTGCGGATCGGGGAGAGCGGGTTGGTCGCGGCCTATCCGCCCGTGCTGCCAACGGGATGGAAATCGATGACCTTGAAGAACGTGACCTTCCGCGGCACGCACTACGACATCACCATCGATCGCGACGCCGATGGCAAGCCGCGGTTGACGCGTCGGGCGGCGATCGAGGGCGAATGATTTCCGCCACGCTGCTTGCGGACATGCGGCGCATCGACGGAATGCTGCGCGCGGGGGAATTGCAGGCCGCACACGATCGGCTCGCGACGATCGTCGAGGCACATCCGGATTTTCCCGAAGCGCGACGATTGCTGGGAGGCGCCAAACTGGCCATGGGCGATGCCGCCGGTGCCGAAGCGATCCTGCGCGACGCGGCCGCGGTCGAACCGCCGTGGCCGCCAGTCCTGACAATGCTGGGCGAACTGCTGCTCAACAGCGGCCGTCACGCGGAGGCCGAGCCCCTCCTCCTGCGCGCCGCGACCGCGGCGACGGCCGATCCGCGCGCGGCCTGGGTGCTCGCCCGCCATTACAACGACCGGCAACGGCCGGCGCAGGCGTTGGCGATCGTGGCGCCGTTCTGCGCCACAGGCCATTTCGCGCCTGAGTTGGCGGCGCAGCACGTGGCGGCGCTGGTTGCCCTCGGTCGCGGCGCCGAAGCGATCGATTTCTACAAGGATGCCTTGACCAGGGCGCCGACCGACGTCGGGGCAGCCGCCGCGCTCACCACCGCGCTGCAATCGGCGAACCGCCACGTCGAGGCGGAGCGCGTCAGTCGCCGGGCGATCGGTCGCGGCTGCCGCAGCGCCGCGTTGCACCACGCCCGCGCCCGCAGCCTCGTGGCCATGGGCGAATTCGACCGCGCCGAGGCGGCACTGCGCGATTGCGTGCAACTGGAGCCGCAGCGTGTCGATGCGCAGGATGAGCTCGCGCGCTTGGCCTGGATGCGCTCCGGCGACATGGCCGAGGCAACCTCGATGCTCGACCAGGCGATTGCCAGGTTTGGCAGCGACGATGCATTGTGGGCGGCCAAGGCCGCCATCCTGCAAGGCGCGGGCGACCCGCGCGCGGCGCATGCCTGCCTCGCCGCGCGGGTGGAACGGCCGCAAGCGCCGACGGCGCTGCTGGTGCGCGCGGGTCTGGCGGCAGTGGAATTCGACCCCCGCGTCGCGCTGGAACTGGCCCGACGCGCACTGCGCGCGCTACCCACCGACACGGCGGCACGAAAACTCCAGGCGGCGGCCGAACTCGGTGTCGGCGCGGCCGGAGCCGCGCTCGCGCTTTGCGAAGGGTTGCTTGCGGAAGACCCTGACGAACAGTATCTGATCGCGCTCCAGACGACCGCGTGGCGGATGCTGGGCGACGAACGTTATGCGCGCCTGTGCGACTACAGGAGATGGGTGGTTCCGTACCGGCCGGAAGTCCCGTCACCGTGGCGGAACATTGGCGAGTTCCTTGCCGATCTGCAACGGAGCCTCGGGAAGCTGCATGACGCGCTTCGCCATCCGCTGTTGTTCCAGTCCCTGCGCCGCGGCACGGAGACGACCGGGGATCTGGCGCGCAGCACCGATCCGGTGGTGCAGGCGCTGTTCCAGGCTTTCGACGCCCCGATCCGCGACTACATCGCCCGCATCGGCCATGGTTCCGATCCATTGCCGCGCCGCAACCAGGGCGGCTATCGCTTCAACGGAAGCTGGTCGGTGCGGCTGCACACCAGCGGGTTCCACCACAACCACGTCCACCCGCGCGGATGGATTTCATCCGCGTGCTATATCGCCCTGCCCGAAGGCATGGGTATTCCGGCCGACAGGGGAGGGACGCTGACCTTCGCCGAGCCCGGGATCCTCACCACTCCGTCGCTGCCCGCGGAACACGAAGTGCGTCCGGAGCCGGGCACGCTGGTGCTGTTTCCGTCCTATTTCTGGCATGGCACGGTTCCTTTCTCCGGCGAGCGCACGCGGCTGACCGTGGCGTTCGACGCGGTGCCCGCGCCCGGGATTTAGTGCGACAGGCGCGCGGTGCCGGAGCCGGGAGCGCGACACGGAGCGCGGGATTGACGCTTCGCTCCACCCCGGCACCGCCCGCCGCCCCGATGATCGGCGGATGGCGTCCGCGCGCATCACCGTTGCCGCCAGTCGATCACGATCCGGTCGCGGATGTCGTGCGCCGGCACCGTCGCCGTTGCGGTGTCGTTCGCGGCATTCCAGGTCCAGCCCTTGACCGGCTCGCCATCCACCGATATCCCGCCTGGCTTGGCGATGCCGTGGATCCGCACCTCGTACGAGCGCCGTCGCACCTGGCCGTCGAAGGCACCCGCGGTGGGGCCGATCACGATTCGATGCACCCCGTCGGTTCCAGGCGCATAGCGCATCGGCGTCAGCGCGTAGCGATGCCTTTCGTAGTCCAGCGAAATCCCGTCGTCTTCGTAGAGGTCGAACTTGCCGTTGCCCGACCCGTACACGTTGACGACAAGGCGTTCCAGCGGCTTCACCTTCGACGAGGCGAGATCCGCCGGTTGTTCGGGAACGATCGCGCCATCGCGTGCGAAGACCGGGGTCTGGTCGACGCCGTAGTGCGCGTTGAACGACTCGCCCCCCGCGTAGTGCCTTCCGTCGAAGAAGCCGATCCAGTTGCCGGGCGGCAACCAGACCGTGCGGTCGCCGCCGGGTGCGACGACCGGCGCGACCAGCAGCTCGTCGCCGAACCAGTATTCCTGCGGATGCCGATACGCCTCCGCGGAATCCGGGTGCTGCAGGCACAGCGGACGCAGGATCGGCAGCGATTCCTCGTGCGCGATCCGGGTGTAGGTGTAGATGTAAGGGACGAGTTGCGTGTGCAGCGTGAAGTACTTCCTGGCCAGCTCGATGCCGCGTTCGCCGTAGGTCCAGGGCATTCGCAGGTTGCCTTCGCGGGGGTTTTCGTGCGCGCTGTGCATCCGCAGCAGCGGACTGAACGCGCCGAACTCGATCCACCGTGCATAAAGGTCGAAGTCGATCTTGCCGCCGTGGAAGCCGCCGATGTCGTGGCTGATGTACGGGATCAGCACGTTGCCGCCGCGCACGCTGTAGGCGACCTCGTAGGCCAGCACCGGCCATTCGGAATAGGTGTCGCCGGTAAAATACGCGGGATAGCGTTCGCTGCCCCAGCCGCCGTAGCGGGCGAGGATGAAGCCGCGCTTCCCGGCTTCCTTCCGCGAGTAGTCGTAGAAGACCCGGTTGGTCCAGAGCTGCGGGTCGAGGCCAGGCATGTCCGCCGCGCCGCTGCCGCCGTCCACCCACCAGAAGTCGGTGCCCCGTTGCATCAGTGGTCCGTGCAGGAGCCGCATGAAGACGTCCGCCTGCTTCTTGTCGGAGAGGTCGAAACGGATCCGCGGCGGCGGTTCTACGTCGCGGAGCGCGACCACTCCACGCAGGAAGCCGCTGCCGTACTCGTCCGGCTCGATGCGGATGGCGATCCGAACCGGTCGGCCCGCATGCACGTACGGCCCGATGTCGGCGAAAGTCAGACGCCGCGGCCAGCGCACGTGGCTGTGTTCGACCTGCCGGCCGTCGACGTAAAGCTGGTAGTCCCTGCCCTGGCGGCTCACGTACAGATAAACGTGCGGCGGCAGATGTTCCGGTAGTTGCACGCGGCGGCGATACCACACGACGCCGACATCCCTTGCGTATCCCTGCGCCGTCAACGGGGCATCCGTGCGGATCGGTTTCCATTTCGAATCGTCGTAGCCGGCCGCAAACCAGCGTTGGCGAATGCCCTCGTCGCGTGGATCGGTGGCGAATACCCAATCGCCGGACAGATCCAGGTCGAAAGACGGTTTCGGCGGCGACGGTTCTTCCAGCGCCTTCAACACGGCCGGCGCGCGGCTGTCGTCGTGAGAAAGGATGTTCTCTTCGGTGTTCGCGTAGCCCGGATGATCGTTGAGGGACAGCCTGATGCCGCGCGCGTGCAGCCAGTCCGAGAGCCGGTCCGGGTGCGGGATCAACGGACTCCAGTCGTAGCCGCCCTGCCAGCCATGGTTGTGCCACGCGAAATCCAGGACCAGGGTATCGAACGGGATGCCGTTCCGGCGAAGCCGGGTGATCTCGTCTTCGAGGTGCCTTTCTCCGTAGTCCTCGAAGGCAGGTGACGTCGTTTCGGCGGCGCCCGGAAGGTATTCGAAGTTGAGGTCCGTGATCATGGGGCCCAGCACGTAGCGCGGGATCATCGGAATCGCACCGCACAACCCGGCATATTCGCGGAGAACCTTCGGGTAATCGTGGCCGTAGGTGAACAGGTACCAGTCCTGTCCGCCGCCGTACCTGCGCGGTTCGATCCATTGGGTCTTGGCATCCCAGACCGGTGTGCGGCTGTCGTCGATGAAGGCGAAACCGTTGCGGCTCAGCAGGCCGGGCCGGGCTTGCGGCAGCAGCACGTCGATGCCGGGGATGATGTCGTGGACCGGACTGTCCCGAACGTCGTCCGGCAGATTCCTCGCGCTGACATTGTCCAGCGAATAGGCCAGGCCGCCGAGGTTGCCGTCATCGACGAGCCCGGGATGCCAGGAATGCGCAATGCCTCCCGCATCGGTCCACGCCACCTCGAGATTGGCCGGCGTGAACGGGCCGGAATGCAGCCGGTAGTGCAACGTCATCGCGCCTGTGCTTGCGACCAGCCAACCATTCTTCCTGTTGCTCTTCACAGCGACGTGTGGCCAATCGCGCCGCTCCACGACGGCGCTCGGCGCATCGACGAAATGGCCGGAATGGGCGTACTCCATCCTGACCAGCGATGGCGTGAGGAACTCGAAGCGCGCCTTGCCCTCCAGGACTTCCGAGGTGCCGGATGTCGCGGCGAGGCCTGCCACCGGCATGCAGATGCAGGCGATCGCCAGCCACGCCGAACGCAAGCGAATCATCATGCGGCACCCCCAACTGGTGCGAAGGAAACGTCCGATCGGTCGTGCACGCCTCGAGGCGCTTTTGTCGCTCCCCGACGGCGACCTTCTCGAGCCGCGGGTCAGGGATTCGCCGTCACCGCGTTGAAGGCGATCGCGATGCGGGGTTCATCGTTTTCGTGCGGCTCGACGAAATGCTCCATCCAGCACGGGAACAGCACCAGCAGCCCGGCTTCCGGGGCGAGGCGGATGTCGCTGTAACCGTTCGGCACTGCACCTTTCACGTAGCCGTGTACCACGCCGGGCCGCGGATCGCGGAACACGAAGGGGCCGGAGCCCGGCGGCACCTGCAGGTAGAACGACCCCGACAACAGGCAGCCTTCGTGCACGTGCAGGAAGTTGAAGCCGCCGCGGTCGTGGAGGTTGATCCACGATTGCAGGCCGAACCGGACGCCGGGCATTCCCATTTCGCGCAGCGCGCTGGCGCAGCCCGCGTGCACCGCCTCGCGCAGCGGTGCGAACCCCGGCTGCTCCAGCACGGCCATGTCGCGGCTGTTCCAGCCATGGCGGTTGGTGCGACCGGCGGGCCCAGGGTCGGCTTGGCGCATCCGCAGCACCGCCGCCACCCATGAACCGAGGTGTCCGCGCAGCGAGGGCAACTGCGCCTGCCAGATCCGGGTCGGGAAGAGGTCGAATGCACGCAGCGCGGGAGCGGTGACGGGAACCCCGGTGGGCGACAGCGTGAACGTTACGCTATTGTCGCTACCGGTTGTCACGGTGCCTTCCGGGGTCCAACATGGACCGCGACCGATCGGAGACGGGGGCAGCTACATGTTGCGACGCGATCCATGGGCATGGTTGGCGTGTCTTCTGTTGCTGGTGGTCGGCAGCGGCGCGCGGGCATGCCCGCCGTCACCGCAGCCGTGGCGCGCGGCCATCGAGCAGTTCGTCGCGGATGATAGCGCGCACCCGCCACCGCAACACGCCGTGCTGTTCGTCGGCAGTTCCTCGATCCGGATGTGGACCACGCTCGCCGGCGATTTTCCCGGCGTGCCCACCATCGATCGCGGGTTCGGCGGTTCGGCGATCGCCGACAGCACGCATTACGCGGACCGCATCATCATTCCCTACCGGCCGCGCGTGATCGTGATGTACGCAGGCGACAATGACATCGAGGAGGGCTGCACACCGCGGCAGGTCCTGGATGAATTCGAGGCGTTCGTGGCGCGCGTACGCCGCGAGCTGCCGAACGTTGCCATCGTTTATATCTCGATCAAGCCGAGCCCCGCGCGCTGGTCGCTATGGCCGCAAATGCGCGAGGCGAACCGTGAGATCGCGCGCTGGGCGGGAAGCCGGAAGCGGGTGACGTTCGTCGACGTCGCGCCGGGGATGCTGGGGTCGGATGGCAAGCCCCGCGCGAACCTGTTCCGTGAAGATGGCCTGCACCTGGCGCGGGCCGGCTATGCGATCTGGATTGCAGCACTGGAACCCGTCCTCGCGCGTTACGGTTTTCCAGCCCGTCGCACCCAAGCCGCCCGTGGTTGAACGATACATCGACGACGGTCTGGCCAAATCGCTTCAATGGCGACGGCGTCGTCATCGCGTGCCCGCGACGATATCGACGTCCACTGAGATCGCTGCGCAAGCCATGAGGCGGAGACGCTTGCCCGCGCTGCAGGCAGCCTCTTGACGCCAGCCCCGGTGTGACCGGCCCGAAGTCGCGACCCATCGATTGTTTCACGAGCACTTCACCAGCGCCGCTTCATGATCCGGAGCAGCGATCGCGCGGATTTTGACGAAAGCGCGCTGAGCGTCGCAGTACCGCAAGTGTTCGCACCTTGGCTCCTGTCGGAAGGCGTGGCGCGACCCGGCAGGACAAGGACCATGATCACGCTTCCATCGGACGGACATCGCTCGGACCCACGCAGCCGCGGCCGGGGACCCGGCGCCGTCCAGGGAAGGTGACCGTGATCGCGCCCAAGCGCCGCCCAGCCGCGCCTGCAATCTCCGACCCCTCGTCTCGACTTCTCGCACGAGTGCGACGGGTGCGGAGACTGCTTGGCTGCCTTGCAATCTGCGCTGCGCCGCTGCTCCTCGGCGCGTGCGTCGGCAACGTCCACCTCAGTTTCCTCGACGCCCAGGGGCCGGTAGCGGCTGCACAGCGCTGGCACTTCTACTGGGTGCTGGGGATCATGGCGCTGCTGGTGGCCGGGCCGATCTTCCTCGTGCTGCCGTTTTTCGTGTGGCGTTACCGGCTGGGCAACCGGAACTCGAAGTACACGCCGCGCTGGGACTTTTCCCGATTCCTCGAGATTGCTTCATGGGGCGGCCCCATCATCATCGTGGGCGTGTTGGCGTATTTCGTATGGACCGACTCGCACAAGCTGGATCCCTACAAGCCGCTCGTGTCGAACCAGCCTGCGCTGCACGTGCAGGTGATCGGCTACGACTGGAAATGGTTGTTCATCTACCCGGACCAAGGCATCGCAACGATCGGCACGCTGGTCCTGCCTGCGGGTCGGCCGGTGGCCATGCAGCTCACCTCGGCGACCGTGATGCAGTCGTTCTTCATCCCATCACTGGGCAGCCAGATCTATGCGATGGGGGGCATGGTCACGCAACTGCACCTCGAAGCCGCGCGCCCGGGACGCTTCCTCGGTGAGAACACGATGTACAGCGGTGACGGATTCCACGCGCAGAAGTTCACCGCGGTGGCGATGTCCCCCCGGGACTTCGACGCTTGGGCCAGGCGGGTACGTGCGCATGGAGCGCCGCTGGATGCTCCGCTCGCGAAGGCAATTGCGCGCCGCGATACGCGCGACGAATTGCTCGCGGACCTGCCGCCCGGTGCCGCCTTCGATGGCAATGTCTACCTCACCGGCGTGTCGCCGGCGGTGTTTCCCGCGGTGGTGCGCGCAACGCAAGACGGCGGCGCGGTAGCGCCACCGCTGCTCCCCCCGGGAGCGCCGGCTGCGCCGGATCAGCGAACGAGCAGGGCGGAGGCGCTGCGATGACCGGCGGCGGCATCCTCTATGGGCTCATCGGGCGGCTCAGCATGCATTCGCTGCCGTTCTACGACATGACACAGGATCCGACCACGACGAACCTGATCAACGGCAGCATCGCAGGCTTCGCGGCGTGCGCCGTAGTGCTGGGTGCCATCGTCGTGGCTGGCCTGCTCACGTATTTCCGCGGATGGCGACCGCTGTGGTTCGACTGGCTGACCAGCACCGACCACAAGAAGATCGGCATCATGTACATCGTGATGGCATTCGTGATGCTGGCGCGCGCGTTGATCGAAGCCGGGCTGATGCGGGCCCAGAAAGCCTGGGGCTTGGGCGGCGGTTTCCTGACGCCCGACCACTTCGCGCAGCTGTTCTCGACCCACGGCACGATCATGATCTTCTTCATGGCAATGCCGTTCCTGGTCGGGCTGATCAACTACGTGATGCCGTTGCAGATCGGAGCGCGGGATGTCTCCTTCCCGGTGATGAACTCGATCAGCCTGATGCTGACGGCAGCGGGCGCGATGCTGGTGATGGTTTCGCTGGTGTTCGGCGAGTTCTCCACCGGCGGCTGGTTCGGCTATCCGCCCTACACGGAGGCGACCTTCACGCCCGGCGTCGGCCCGGACTACTGGATCTGGGCGCTGAGCCTCTCCGGACTCGGCTCGACCCTGACGGGCATCAATTTCGCCGTGACGATCTACAAGGAGCGCGCACCCGGGATGAAGCTGATGCGGATGCCGCTGTTCACATGGGCGGCGCTGTGCACCTCCATCCTGATGATCTTCGCGATGCCACCGCTGACCGTGGCCACCGCACAGCTCGCGCTCGACCGCTACCTCGGATTCCACTTCTTCACCAACGGGTTCGGCGGCAACATGATGCACTTCGTCAACCTGTTCTGGATGTTCGGCCATCCCGAGGTCTACATCATCATCATCCCGGCGTTCGGGGTGTATTCGGAGGTGGTTTCGACCTACTCCGGAAAGGCGCTCTACGGCTATCGATCCATGGTCCTCGCGATCATGTGCATCGCAATCCTTTCCTTCACCGTCTGGCTGCACCATTTCTTCACGATGGGGCAGAATGCGAGCATCAATGCGGTATTCGGCATCGCCTCGATGCTGATCGGCATCCCGACGGGCGTGAAGATCTACAACTGGTTGTGGACGATGTTCCGCGGCAGGGTCCGCGTCACCACGCCGATGGTGTACGCGATCGGTTTCATGGTCCTGTTCGTGCTGGGTGGCATGAGCGGGATCCTGCTGGCCAACCCCAGCATCGACTACCAGGTGCACAACACCGTGTTCCTGGTTGCGCATTTCCACAACGTGGCCATTCCCGGCGTGCTGTTCGGAATGCTTGCCGGGTACCACTTCTGGTTCCCCAAGGCTTTCGGCTTCCGGCTCAATGAACGGTGGGGAATCTTCTCGGCGTTGTGCTGGAACCTCGGCTTCATGCTGGCGTTCTTCCCGCTGTACGCACTTGGCATCATGGGCATGCCGCGGCGCACCGTCGCCTACAACCAGCCTGCCTACGTGCCGCTGGACATGGTCGCGTTCGCGGGCGCGCTGGTGATCGGGGTGGCACTCGCCGCGATCGTGATCCAGTTGCTGGTCTCGATCCGCCACCGCGACGAAAACCGCGTGCCGGCCGGCGACCCCTGGGACGGCCGCAGCCTCGAATGGTCGATTTCCGCGCCGCCACCCGAATACAACTTTCCGTGCCTGCCGGAAGTTGATGACCGGGACGCATTCACTGCGGCCAAGGAGTATGGCGTCGCCTACCGTGCGCCGAAAGAGTATTCCGACATCACAGTGCCGAAAAACAGCGCGACCGGGCCGCTACTCGGTGCGTTCGGGTTCGGCAGCGCGTTCGGCCTGGTGTGGCACATCTGGTGGCTCACGATCCTGGGCGCGCTGCTGGCGGTCGCGACGGTGATCGCCCGCGGCTACGCCCGCGACACCGAAAAGACGATTCCGGCGCACAAGGTCAAACAGGAGTACGAGCGCTGGCTGCGCCTGGTACGCGCGACAGCGCCGGTCACCCGTGCCCGCGAAGCGTCGCCCGTCAATCAGGGCCTGGCCGACCAGACCGCATTGCGGGAGTCGTCGTGAGCCGTTACGAAAACTTCGACTATCCAGGCCTCAACCTCGGCGGCGGCCACGGCGAAACGCACGACGCCGCCAAGACCACGGTGTTCGGCTTCTGGGTGTTCCTGATGAGCGACGCCATCATCTTCGGACTGGTGTTCGCGACGTACGTGGCGTCCGTGCACGCAACGGCCGGGGGGCCCGGACCCAAGGATCTCTATGACATCAAGAGCGTCTTCATCGAGACCATGCTGCTGCTGTGGTCGAGTTTCACGTTCGGGATGGCATCGCTGGCGTTGAAGTACAGGCATTCGACGCCGCGGCTGATCGGATGGCTCCTTGTCACGCTCGCGCTCGGGCTTGCCTTCCTGGGCTTCGAAACGCACGACTTCCTCACGATGATTGCCAAGGGCGGATCGCCCGAACGCAGCGGATTCACATCCGCATTCTTCGACCTCGTGCCGTTGCACGGGCTGCACGTGACGGCCGGCTGCATCTGGCTGCTGGCGCTGCTGGGCCAGGTCGCCCGTTACGGGCTTGATTCGCGCACCAAGCTCGGCATCATGCGGCTCGCGCTGTTCTGGCATTTCCTGGACATCGTGTGGCTCGCGATCTTCTCGGTGGTCTACCTCGCGGGGCTCGCATGAGCGAACAGGCGCAGACCCGCGAAGACAAGGCCGACGAGGCGCGGCAGGCGCGTCGGGAGTTTCTTTCGTACGCATCGGGGATCGCGCTCGCCCTTGCGCTCACCCTCGTGCCGTTCTGGGCGGTGCACTGGCACGCGCTGCCGCAAACGGCGTTGTACATCATGATCGGTGCATTCGCGCTGGTCCAGATGGTCGTCCATTTCCGGTTTTTCCTGCATATCGGGTTCCGCCAGAAGCGGGACGACCTGCAGTTGATCCTGTTCTCGGCGCTGCTGCTGGTCATCATGATCGGCGGCACGCTCTGGATCATGGGCAGCCTGGCTCGAAGGATGGTGCTGCCGTGAATTCCGTCGACCGCAACCGGCGCAAGGTGTCGAGGCGGGCCACATGACCAAGCGAAAGCTCAACCGTCAGGACGCCGAGCGTTATCCGCCGAACGTACTGCGCGAATACGCGTTGCTCGCGGACGGCGAGCGCGGCGCACTGATCGGTCCGCGCGGCGACATATCGTGGATGTGCGCGCCGAACTGGGACAGCGATGCCGTGTTTGCCGCGCTGATCGGCGGCAACGGCGTGTACGCGATCACCCCCGCCGACCTGCGCTTCGTGTGGGGTGGCTACTACGAGGAGGGATCGATGATCTGGCGTTCGCGCTGGATTACCGAGGGCGGCGTCATCGAGTGCCGCGAGGCGCTGGCGTTCCCCGGCGAGATCGATCGGCTGGTGCTGCTGCGGCGCGTGATCGCCGTCGACACCGAGGCCCACCTCAAGGTGCGGCTCGACGCGCGGGCCGGCTTCGGCAGCCGCCCGTTGGCGAAACTGGAGCGCGCGCACGGCGCATGGACCGGGCGCGTCAGCGGCATGAACCTGCGCTGGAGCGGCGCCGGCAGGGCGCGCCAGGACGGCCCCGCGCTGGTACTGGACTTCAAGTTGCCGGCCGGCGGCCACCGCGATTTCGTACTCGAGCTGTCGAAGCGGTCGCTGCCGGAGCACGCGCCCGATCCCGACCATGCATGGGAGGCGACCGAGCACACCTGGCGAACCAGCGTTCCGGAACTCTCCGGCAGTCTCGCGCAACGCGACGCCCGCCACGCGTATGCGGTGCTGCGCAGCCTCACCAGCACCGGCGGCGGCATGGTGGCTTCCGCGACGATGAGCCTGCCCGAACGCGCGGAACAGGGCCGCAATTACGATTACCGGTATGTCTGGATCCGCGACCAGTGCTTCACGGGCGAGGCGGTCGCGGCTGCGGGCGCCTACCCGTTGCTCGATGACGCAGTCCGATTCGTCGCGGCGAGATTGCTCGACGACGGCCCCAACCTCATGCCGGCCTACACCACCAGCGGCGGGCGGATACCGGACCAGCGGTCGCTGCGGCTTCCGGGTTACCCCGGCGGGTATGACATCGTGGGCAACCACGTCAACAAGCAGTTCCAGCTCGACGCGTTCGGCGAGTCATTGCTGCTGCTGGCGGCGGCCGCGCGCCACGACCGGCTTGATGCCGACGGCTGGCGCGCAGTCGAAGCCGCCACCGATGCCATCGCGCGTCGGTGGACCGAACCCGAAGCCGGCATCTGGGAGCTGGACGACCGTCACTGGAGCCAGAGCCGCCTGATCTGCGTGGCCGGCCTGCGCGCGGTCAGCCGGGCGCGCGGTGCGCCGGCGGGGCGCATCGGCGAGTGGCTGTCGCTTGCCGAGGCGATGCTGGCCGATGCCGCGGAACATTGCACGCATCCGTCGGGACGCTGGCAGCGGGCACCGGACGACGAACGCGTCGATGCCGCATTGTTGCTCCCTGGCATCCGCGGCGCCTTGCCGGGCAATGACCCGCGCGCGGCGGCCACGCTCGAGGCGGTGCGGCGCGAGCTGGCGCGCGAAGGCTACGTCTACCGCTTCCGGCAACAGAGCGGCCCGCTCGGGGAGGCCGAAGGTGCATTCCTGCTGTGCGGCTTCGTGGTGGCCCTGGCTGCGCACCAGCAGGGCGAGACGCTCGAAGCGATCCGATACTTCGAACGCAATCGCGCCGCGTGCGGACCGTCGGGCCTGTACTCGGAGGAGTACGACGTCAAGCAGCGCCAGCTTCGCGGAAACCTTCCGCAGGCATTCGTGCACGCGTTGATGCTGGAGGCGTCGACGCGGCTCGCGTCACCGTGGCGCGACGAGTCCTGACGCATGAAATCCTTTCACAGGCACTTCATCGCGGGGCTGGCATCATCCGCCGTCGACCAATGGCATCGGTTCGGCAATCGCCGCAAGCGAGCCATTGCGTCCCGGGAACCAGATCGGCAGGAGGCCGTCCGTGCCTGGAAATAGGCAATGGAAGTTGGGTGTGCTCGGCGGAATTGCGGTGGTCGCCGGGGCCGCCCTGGTGGGCACGCGTCCCGGGAAGCGCCGACGGTTTTCGGTCCCCCGCATCGGGAACCCGAGCCCGAACGAAGCCGCGATCGTCGAAGCCGCGCAACGATTGAACCGCGCCGCCGGGTTGATCTCCACGTCCACGCTGCTGGACAGCGCGGTCGAACACTACCGCGGCTCGTTCCACAACATGGCCATGGTGACCCCGCTCGTGGTATCCGCGCTCACGCTCGCCGTAAGCGTGCATGGCACCGGAGACAAGCGCAAGCTGGCGCACCGGGTGCGTGACCCGGTGTATTTCGCCGCCGCCTGCACGGGTCTCGCCGGGACCTGTTTCCATGTCTATAACGTCAGCAAGCGCCCGGGCGGATTCTCGTGGCAGAACCTGTTCTATGGATCGCCATTGGGTGCGCCGGCCGCGGTCGGCCTTGCCGGCTGGCTCGGCTATTACTCGGAGCGCTTGCGCGACAGCGAACCGGGTCGCGCGCGCATCTTGGGCTTTCGCGCGGGACGTGCGCTCGCGGCGCTCACCGCCATCGGCATGTTCGCAACGGCCGCCGAGGCGGGCCTGCTGCACTTCCGCGGTGCCTACCATGATCCCTTCATGTACGTTCCGGTGACCGTGCCGCCCATCGCCGGGACGCTGCTCGCGGAAACCGCACTGAGCCATCCGCGACGGCCGCGCCGCTTCACCACATGGTGGCTTCGGCTCACGGCGCTGATCGGTTTCCTCGGATCCGCGTTCCATGCCTTCGGCGTCAGCCGCAACATGGGGGGCTGGCGCAACTGGCGGCAGAACGTCCTCAACGGCCCGCCGATCCCCGCGCCCCCGAGCTTCACGGGGCTGGCCCTGGCCGGGCTCGCCGCGCACGAACTGTTGAGGAAGCACCGCGATGCCTGACCGGTACCCGGGCTACGATGTGTTGCAGAAGCGCACCACGCCATCATGGAACGATGCGAGCCGCAGCGTGATCGACGCGCGGCTCGCGATTCCCGATACGCCGCAATTCCTGGAAGCGGAGGCGTGGCAAACGCTCAGGGCAGTCTGCGACCGGATCGTGCCGCAGTCTGCCGGTGGTCCGCCGGTACCCGTCGCGGCGCTGGTGGACCGCAAGCTCGCGAACGACAGTCGCGACGGTTACCGCCCGGCGAGCCTGCCGCCGCTGCGCGAAGCGTGGCAGCGCGGACTGGCGGCGCTCGACGCGGCGTCGCGTGACCAACACCAGCGGCGCTTCCACATGCTGACGACCGAATTGCAGGACGCGATGCTGAAAGCGATGCAGGATGGGCGTCTGGACGGCCCGGAGTGGCAGGGAATGCCGGCCAGGACGTTCTTTTCGGAACGTCTCACGCACGACATCCTCGCGGCCTACTACTCGCACCCGACGTCGTGGAGCGAAATCGGTTTCGGCGGTCCGGCGAGTCCGCGCGGCTACGTGCGGATGTATTTCGACCGGCGGGATCCCTGGGAGTCTGCCGAGGCGCATCCAGGCAAGGAAGCCGAGGCGAGGCGCGCGAACCACAGGGTGGGCAAGACCTGAAGCTTCCGGACCCCCCGGCCCTGCGCGGCGCACGCGTGGGCGTGGCCGGCGCCCGATACCCGAACCCACCGCTCACGGAACCGATGACCAACCAATCGACCCATCATTCGCTCAAGGACGCGCTCCATACGCCGCGCGGCAAGGACGGGCGTGCGCCCGATCCGATGCGGGTGGGAGGGTGGATGCCGATGCGCCAGTACCGCGAAGACGAGGAAGTCGACTTCGCGATCGTCGGCACCGGTGCCGGCGGTGGAACCCTCGCCTGCAAACTGGCCGAAGCGGGCTTTTCGGTGGTGGCGTTCGACGCCGGCGCCTGGTGGAGGCCCTTGGAGGAATTCGCTTCGGACGAGACGCACCAGTCCAAGCTGTACTGGACCGACGAACGCATCTGCGATGGCGACAATCCGCTCAAGCTCGGCAGCAACAACAGCGGAAAGTCGGTCGGCGGCTCGACCGTGCACTTCGCGATGGTTTCGCTGCGGTTCCGTCCCGAGTGGTTCAAGTCGCGCAGCGTGCTCGGGTACGGCGCCGACTGGCCGCTCGACTGGCGGGAAATGTGGGACTACTACACGGAAGTCGAAGAGGCGTTGAAGATTTCCGGGCCGGTCACCTATCCATGGGGGCCGCCGCGGCCGCGCTACCCGTACCGCGCGCATGAGGTCAATGCGGCCGGTTGGGTGTTGGCCAAGGGCTGCGAGGCGCTGGGAATGGCCTGGACCGAAACGCCGCTCGCCACGCTTTCCGCCCCGCGCGGACTCGCGCATCCGTGCGTGTACCGCGGCTTCTGCGTCACCGGTTGCTCCACCAACGCGAAGCAAAGTGCGCTGGTCACCTGGATTCCCCGCGCTGTGAAAGCCGGCGCGGAGGTGCGCGACCTTGCCATGGTCGGGCGCATCGAAACCAGCGACGCCGGGCGCGCCACGGGCGTGCATTTCCATCGCGAAGGCCAATGGCGCTTCCAGCGCGCGCGCAACGTGGTGGTGGCGGGCTACGCGATCGAAACGCCGCGGCTGCTGCTCAATTCCGCGAACGCGCGCTTCCCGGACGGGCTGGCCAACAGCTCCGGCCTGGTCGGGCGGAACCTGATGGCGCAGACCAACCAGGGCGTGTTCGGGGTAATGGACGAGGAGGTCCGCTGGTACAAGGGGCCGCCGTCGCTGACGCTCACCGAACACTGGAACTACCACGACACCGGCAAGGACTTCTTCGGCGGTTACGCGTTCATGGCGCAAGGGCCGCTGCCCCAGGCGTGGGCGTCGACGCAGGCTGGCAACCGCGGCCTCTGGGGCGAGGCGCTGTTGCACGAGATGGAAAAGTACAACCACCAGGCAGGCCTCAAGATTGTCGGAGAAGTGCTGCCGCAGGAACGCAACCGCGTCACGCTCGCCGACGAGAAGGACCAGTACGGACTGCCGGTTGCGCGGGTGACGTTTTCGCTCTGCGACAACGACAAGGCGTTGGTGAAACACTCGGTCAAATCCATGACCGATACGCTTTCGGCGGCAGGCGCGCGCGACGTATGGGCCGAGTCCGACGACACCGCGCACCTCAACGGCACCGCGCGGATGGGCGACGACCCACGCACGAGCGTCGTGAATGGCGATTGCCGCAGCTGGGACATCCCGAACCTGTGGATCTGCGACGGCTCGGTATTTCCAACGGTGGGAGGCGTCAATCCGTCTTTGACGATCCAGGCCATCGCCTGTCGCACCGGGGATCGCATCCGCGCGCTTGCGGCGCGCGGGGAGCTCTGAAACCCGGTCGTGCCGGGGCCGAAAGGCCGCACAAGGCCGCCCCCGGTTCACGGCCGTTTCACCCGCTCCCGTGCATAGTAGCCGTTCGACCGGGCGTTGATGGCGGCGGTCGGCCAGGCGCTCGAACCGACCCCATCGTTCCGGCGCAGCAATACGACAAGGAGTCCGAACATGTCTTCACCCAACGTCAGCGATTTCCTGCTCGATCGGCTTCACCAGTGGGGAGTGCGACGAATCTACGGCTATCCGGGTGACGGCATCAACGGCCTGATGGGTGCGATGGACCGCATCGGCGACAAGTTGAAGCTGGTGCGCGCGCGGCACGAGGAAATGTGCGCCTTCATGGCCTGCGCGCACGCCAAGTTCACCGGCGAAGTCGGCGTGTGCATGGCCACCTCGGGCCCAGGTGCGGTGCATCTGCTGAATGGGCTGTACGACGCCAAGCTCGACCACCAGCCGGTGCTTGCGATCGTCGGGCAGCAGGCGCGTTCGGCGCTCGGCGGCCATTACCAGCAGGAAGTCGATTTGACGAACCTGTTCAAGGACGTCGCCAGCGAGTTCGTGGAGATGGCCACGGTGCCGGCGCAGGTGCGCCACCTCGTCGACCGCGCGATGCGGATCGCGATGTCCAAAAAGACGGTGACGTGCCTGATCGTCCCGAACGACCTGCAGACGATGGAAGCGGTGGAAACTCCGCCGCGCGCGCACGGAACCATCCATTCCGGCATGGGTTATCGCGCTCCGCGCATCGTGCCGAAACACGAGGATCTCGAGCAGGCAGCCGAGCTGCTGAACAGCGGCAAGAAGGTCGCGATCCTGGTCGGCGCCGGTGCACTCGGCGCGACCGACGAAGTGATGCAGGTGGCCGACATGCTCGGTGCGGGCGTCGCCAAGGCGCTGCTCGGCAAGGCCGTGCTGCCGGATGACCTGCCATACGTCACCGGTGCGATCGGACTGCTCGGCACCAAGCCGAGCTGGGACCTGATGACGGGCTGCGATACCTTCCTGATGATCGGCTCGCGTTTTCCGTATTCGGAATTCCTGCCGAAGGAAGGGCAGGCGCGCGGCGTTCAGATCGATATCGATCCGAAGATGCTTTCGATCCGCTATCCGATGGAGATCAACCTGGTCGGCGACTCCGCCGCCACCCTGCGCGAACTGATCCCGCTGCTCAAGCGCAAGGAGGACCGTTCCTGGCGCGAGAAGATCGAGGGCAGCGTCTCCGAATGGTGGCAGGTGCTCGAGGCGCGGGCGATGCACGAAGCCGACCCGATCAATCCGGAACGCGTGTTCTGGGAAGCCTCCCCGCGGCTGCCCGACAACTGCATCCTGTCCTCGGACTCGGGTTCCGCGGCCAACTGGTACGCGCGCGACCTCAAGATCCGGCGCGGCATGATGGCGTCATTGTCGGGCGGCCTCGCCACGATGGGCCCGGGCGTGCCGTACGTGATCGGCGCCAAGTTCGCGTTCCCGGACCGCGTGCCGATCGCGCTGGTCGGCGACGGCGCGATGCAGATGAACGGCAACGCGGAACTGATCACGATCGCCGATTACTGGAAGGAATGGTCGGACCCGCGCCTCGTGATCGTGGTGCTCAACAACCGCGATCTCAACCAGGTGACCTGGGAGGAACGCGTGCAGGAGGGCGACCCGCGCTACGACGCCGCGCAGCACGTGCCGGACTTCCCGTACGCGCGCTACGCGGAGATGGTGGGGCTGAAGGGCATCCTGGTGAACCAACCCGAGCAGATCGGCCCGGCGTTCGATGCGGCATTCGCGGCCGATCGCCCGTGCGTGATCGAGGCGATCACCGATCCGGAGGTTCCGCCGCTGCCGCCGCACATCACCTTCAAGCAGGCCAGGGCCTTCGCCGAGTCGATGCTGAAGGGCGACTCCAAGACGCCGGCGATCATTCGGGATTCCGCGCGCGAAATGATGGCCAGCATTTTTCCGGGACGGAAAGGTGACTGAGGATGAAAGCGGTCGCGCTGTCCGCCCCGCGCGTCTCGGTCTACAAGGTGCCCACGGATGCGCCGGAGTCCGACGGCACCCTGGCGTGGGACAGTACGATGCTGGTGCTGGTCGAAATCGATGCGGGCGGCAAGAGCGGCCTCGGGTACAGCTACGCCGACACCGCGACCGCCGTGCTGATTCGCGACAAGCTGGCCGGCGTCGTCGAACACCGCGACGCGCTGGACATCCAGGGCGCGTGGCTGGCGATGCTGCATGCGATCCGCAACCTGGGCCGGCCCGGCATCGCCTCGATGGCAATCAGCGCGATCGACAACGCGCTCTGGGATCTGAAGGCCCGTCTGCTCGACCTGCCGCTCTGCAAGCTGCTCGGCATGGTGCGCGAGTGCGCACCGGTGTACGGCAGCGGCGGGTTCACGTCCTATGACGAGCGGCAATTGCGCGATCAGCTCGGCGACTGGGCCAGACACGGCTTCGGCATGGTGAAGATGAAGGTGGGCCGCGAGCCGCAACGCGATCCGGAGCGGGTGGCGGCCGCGCGCAAGGCGATCGGCGACGATGCGCAGCTCTTCGTCGACGCGAACGGCGCGTATTCGCGCAAGCAGGCCTTGCGCATGGCGCGGACCTTCGCGGAATCCGATGTCGCGTGGTTCGAGGAGCCGGTTTCCTCGGACGATCGCGAAGGCTTGCGTTTGCTGCGCGACCGCGCGCCCGCCTCCATGGATATCGCGGCGGGCGAGTACGGTTACGACTCGTGGTACTTCCGGCGGATGCTGCAAGCCGGGGCCGTGGACGTGCTGCAGGCCGATGCCACGCGTTGCGCCGGGATCACGGGTTTCATGCAGGCGTCGGCGTTGTGCCAGGCTTTCCAGGTGCCGTTTTCCGGTCACTGCGCGCCTTCGATCCACGCCCATCCGGCCTGCGCATCGCCGCCACTGCGGCACATCGAATATTTCCATGACCACGTCCGCATCGAGAGCATGTTGTTCGACGGCGCGCTGATGGCCAGAGAAGGTGCGTTGCACCCGGACCTTTCGCGGGCGGGGCTGGGCCTGGAATTCAAGCACGCCGATGCCCGGCGGTACGCGGTCTGACGTTTCGTGAACGAACGAGGCAACCCAGGAGGAGCGCAGCCATGCAAGTAGACCATCTGGACAGCAAGCCGGCGTGCAAGCACCAAGGGTGCCATTGCAGCGTGCCTTCGGGCGAGGAATTCTGCAGCGAGCATTGCCGCAACGCCGAGGCGAGGGGCAGCGCCAACGAAGGCCGCGGTTCATGCGGCTGCGGCCATCCTGAGTGCAACAACAGTGCGCCGGCGCCGCAGCGCTGACCCGCAATGACATCATGTACAAGCCAGGCGGCGTTGGTCCGCGCAAACGCAGGCACACGCGAACCCGTGCGAAGGACCGCACCGCAAGTGGCGCGTTTGCGTCCCTGTGCGTGCATTCACGAACTGCTTATTCAAAATCGCAAGGAGCACCCATGAAGGATGGTTTCGAGGACAGGGTTGTCGTAGTCACGGGCGCGTCCGCAGGCGTCGGGCGCGCCGCGGCGATCGCATTCGCTGAGCGCGGCGCCCGCGTGGCGCTGATCGCCCGCGGCGAGGAATCGCTCGAATCGGCGCGACGCGAGATCGAACTCGCTGGCGGCAAGGCGCTCGCGATCACGGCGGACGTCGCCGATCCGAAGGCGGTCGAGGCCGCGGCCGACAAGGTCGAGGCCGAGCTCGGTCCGATCGACATCTGGGTCAACAACGCCATGGTGACGATCTTCGCGCCGGTCAGCGAGATCGAGCCCGACGAATTCAAGCGCGTCACCGAAGTCACCTACCTCGGCGGCGTGTACGGCACGATGGCGGCGCTCAAGCACATGCGGCGGCGCGACCGCGGCACGATCGTGCAGGTCAGCTCGGCGCTCGCGCATCGGAGCATCCCGCTGCAGTCGGCGTATTGCGGCGCCAAGCACGCGCTGGTCGGGTTCATCGATTCGCTGCGCTCGGAGCTCATCCACGAGGGCAGCTCGATCCGGGTCACCAGCGTGCAGATGCCGGCGCTGAACACGCCGCAATTCGGGTGGGCGCGCAACAAGATGCCCAAGTGCCCGCAGCCGGTGCCGCCGATTTTCCAGCCGGAGGTCGCCGCCGACGCGATCCTGTATGCGGCCAGCCACAACCGCCGCAACGTTCCGGTCGGGTCCTCGACCTGGAAGGCGCAGTGGGGCCAGAAATTCATCCCCGGCTTGCTCGACCGCTACCTGGGCCGCACCGCCTACAAGGGCCAGCAGGGTGACGAGGCCGATCCGCACGACCGGCCGGACAACCTGTTTTCGCCCGTCGCCGGCGACCCCGGTACCCACGGGCGTTTCGACGCCAAGGCCAAGGGCAGCAGCCCGGCGCTGTGGGTCGAGGAACATCGTGGACCGGTGCTGGGCGGCGCGGCCCTGCTGGGGGCGCTGGCGGCGCTCGGCTGGTACGGCATGCGCTCGCGCTCCACGCCGGCCCGGATGGCGCGCCACGGGATCCACGGGGCCGCACGCAATTTGCGGAAGCTGCGGCCATGAGCCTCGGCCGGACCCTGTGGGTGATTCCGGAGGGCTACATCCCGCCGGACTCGGAGGAACGGAAAGGCCCGCGTTTCGTCAGCCACGAAGCCGCCTGCCTGTTGAACGTGAACGATCGGGACGCGCACGTGGCGATCACCCTGTATTTCGTCGAAAAGGAGCCGGTCGGCCCCTACCAGGTCCGGGTCCCCGCACGGCGTACCCTGCACCTGCGCTTCAACGACCTCGCAGACCCCGAGCCCGTGCCGCGCGATACTCCGTATTCGAGCGTGCTCGAATCGGACGTCCCGATCGTGGTCCAGCACACCCGGCTGGATTCGCGCAGGGAAGCGCTCGGGCTCCTCAGCACCATCGCCTGGTCAGCGACCTGAAGGAGGTTTGTCCGGACCGCGGCACGCGCGCAAGCCATCCGCACTCGAACGCCGCCACCGAAGGCGGCACCACTGCAAGGAGAAGATCATGGCCGAAGACACCCACAAACCGCAGGCACCCGCCAACGGCAAGACCCACGAACGCATCGACCGCGCGGCCGAGCGGATCAAGCAGGAGGCCGGCGAAGCCGCGCAAGCCGCCAAAGGCAAGACCGACCGCGCCGAGCGGCGCGTGGACCACGCAACCGATGCGGGGGCCCGCACCGCCCACCGGCTCGCCGACAAGGCCGCGGACTGGCGCGAGCGCGGCAGTGCCGCCGCATACACCATGCGCGATCGCGCGGACAACCTGATGGAGGATGCCCGCGAGTGCGTCCGCGAGAAGCCGGTGCAATCGGTGGCGATCGCATTGGCCGCCGGCTGGCTGGTCGGCAGGCTGCTGGGTTCGCGCCGTTGAAGACCGCCCGCATGCCGCGACAGGCCGGCCCGTGAGCATCGCCGACGGCCGGGAGCCCGGCGCCGCGCCGGAGCATCCGCCACCGCCGCCCGCGGGGGCGCCCGCCGGAGAGGGCGGCGAGCCTTCACCCTCGACGCTTGCGGCGCTGGCGGGGCTGTTCGCGGCCTTGCGGCAGCTCTTTATCGCCTTGAGAAAACTCGCCACCGCCGAGGCCAAGGTGGTGCGCGCGGGCATCCCGTTGTTCTTCATCGCGGCGACGGCGCTCGTCGCCTTCGCGGTGTCGCTGTGGGTCTGCCTGGTGGCCTTGATCGGCTGGGCGCTGATGTATGCCACGCATTCGCTGGGACTGGCGCTGGGCCTGCTGGTGGTGATCCATGCCATCCTCATCGTCGGCGTCTGGTCGATGATCAAATACGCACTCCGGCAGGCGACGTTCCCCCAGGCGCGCGCCGAATTGCGCATGCTCGGCCGCACGGTCCTGCATGACCTCGGCCGCATCGCCGGCACCCGGGAAGCGGTGCGGGGCGCGCCGCCGGACGCCGCCGCAGGAAGGAAGGAAAACCCATGAACAAGTACTTCCACGCTTTGCGCGCGCGCCACCGGGCGTTGCGTGAATGCGAAGCGGCGCGACGTGAACTCCATGGATCCGTGGAAGACCTGGTGGCCGCGTACGAGGCGCGTCCGTGGCCGATCCTGGCCGGTGCCGCCGGCATCGGCTTCGTGCTCGCACAGATGCGCATTGGCAGCGGCATGGTGAAGGCGGGCGCGCGCGTGGCGGCCGGACCGGCCTGGGGGCTGGCGCGCCAGTTCGTCGGTTACCTCGGCTGATTCCGGCCTCCGTTCGCCGCACCGCCATGCCCTCGCGGCATGTGCGGAGCGTGGCGCCCGGCGCTTCACACGGTCAACACGCGCCCCCACCTAGGATCACGATCGGACCCGGAGCGTGGTCATGGAACCATATCAAGGAGGAATACCGTGAAAAACCGGCGATTGGGATTTGCATTGGGGCTGTCGATGCTCGGCGTGCTCGTCGCGACGAGCGCATGGGCGGCGGATGCCAACGAGATCAAGTGCCAGATGACGTTCACGTTGTCCGGCTGGTCCGTCATCTACAAGACGGCCGACGGGACCGGGACGGTCACCTGCGACAACGGACAGTCCATGAAGGTCCACCTCGACGCGAAGGGCGGGGGCCTCACGGTCGGCAAGTACAAGCTCACCGACGGCCACGGCGAATTCAGCGGCGTCACCGACATCGACCAGATCCTGGGTACCTATGCCACGGCGAGCGCGCATGCGGGCGTGGTGAATTCCGGCCACGTCGCGGCGATGACCAAGGGTCGTGTTTCACTGAAGCTGAGCGGCCAGGGCGAAGGCTGGGACATCGGTGCGGCGCTGTCGGGCTTCACCATCCACAAGGCCGATTGATCGACAGGCAAAACGCTTTCCACGGGCAATCACGTTGCGCGACCGCATTCCGGCCGCGCTTTTTTTCGGTCGGCACTGCTGCGCGGAATGGCCAGGCGCCGCCGCATTCACTCCGCATTAACCGCGTGACGTGCCAACTATGGGTTCCACACATGGAGAGACATGCACATGGACGTGATCAAGCTGTTGAAGGAAGACCACGACAAGGTGAAGGAACTGCTGTCGAGCCTCGCCGAAACCACCGCGCGCGCGGAAAAGAAGCGCACCGAGCTGCTTTCGAAGATCACCGAGGAACTCGAGGTCCACACGCAGATCGAGAACGAGATCTTCTATCCGGCGTTCAAGAAAGCCGGGGAAAAGAGCGACGATGCCAAGATGTTCTTCGAGGCGCGTGAGGAGCACCGCGCGGTCGGGGAACTCGTGCTGCCCGACTTGAACAAGACGCCTGCCGGCTCCGAGCAGTTCAGCGGCCGTGCCAAGGTGCTCAAGGAACTCGTCGAGCATCACGTCAAGGAGGAGGAGGGCGAGATGTTTCCGCGCGCCCGGAAGCTGATGTCCAAGGACGAACTGCGGGCGCTCGGCGAGCAAATGGAAACGCGCAAGCAGGAGCTCCTGAAGCAGAGGAGCCCCCGGGCCGCTGCGTGAGCGACGGCGGTGTCGGGGGGCTCCACAGCCGCCGGTGCCGCCTCCCTTCATTGCCGTGGAAGCTTCGGCGGACGTCCGCCGCGAGGATGATGTGGCTTGGGCGCATCGCGCAATCGCGGCGGCAACCGGGGCACGGTCCGGTCGGTGACGCCCGGGCCGGCCTCGCAGGCGCTGCGCTACGCCAGCGATTTCGAGCCGGGAATATCGCGGCAGCGGGCGGGGCGCGGTTTCGCCTACCGCGATCCATCGGGCCGGCCGGTCCGCGACCACGCGACGTTGTCGCGGATCCGCGCGCTGGCGATTCCACCCGCCTACCGCGATGTCTGGATATGCGCGGACCCCGCCGGCCACCTTCAGGCCACCGGGCGCGACGCGCGCGGCCGCAAGCAGTACCGCTACCACCCGCAGTGGCGGGCCCAGCGCGACACCGAGAAGTACCGGCGGCTGCTTCGCTTCGGCCGGGCGCTGCCGGCATTGCGCCGGCGCCTCCGCGGCGACCTGGCGCGGCAAGGGTTGCCGCGCGAAAAAGTCATGGCGGTGGTCGTGAGCCTGCTGCTCGAAACGCGCATCCGCATCGGCAATGACGAATACGCCAGCAGCAACCATTCGTATGGCCTGACCACCCTCCGTTCGCGCCACGTCGCCTTCCTCCGAAGCGGCCGCGCGCGTTTCCACTTCCGCGGGAAGAGCGGCCAGGTGCGGGAGGTGATCCTGGATGACCGGCGACTCGCGCGCCTGGTGCGATCGTGCCAGAAACTGCCCGGCCAGATGCTGTTCCAATACGTCGACGACGACGGCGAGTTGCACCCGGTCGATTCCACCCAGGTCAACGAATACATCCACGAGCGGATGGGCGACGGGTTCAGCGCCAAGGATTTCCGCACCTGGGTCGGAACGCTGGCCGCGATCGGGATGCTGGCAAGAACGCCGTTGCCGCAAAAGGGCGGCGAGCGCGCACGTCGCGCCGCCATCGCCGGGATCGTCAAGGACGTGGCCTCCCATCTCGGCAACACGCCGGCCGTGTGCCGGAAAGCCTACATCTGTCCCGACGTCTTCGAGGCGTGGCGCGAGGGTGCACTGCACCGCCTCGTGCCCGAGGCGGACGTGGTCCATTCACGCAAGCTCGAGCGGCGGGCGCTGCAACTGTTGAAGCGTTGCCTTGGCTCGGGCCGGAAATAGAAAAGTACGGAGGCGATGCACGGCCCCAACGCGGCCCCTCCCGTACGGAACCCGGGTATCCCCAGCTTTTGTGGTACGCGCGGCGAGCAGTGGCCGCCCTGCATGCCCGCGCAGGACGGGCACTGCCCGCCGGCTTCTCGTAGGCGGGAGGCACCCGCCCTGCTGCTGTCCGTCTAGATCCGCCTGCGTCCGCGCCCGAAGATCAGCGACAGGATGAACAGGATAATGAAGATGACGAACAGGATCTTGGCGATGGTGGCGGCGAGGCCGGCGACACCGAAGAATCCGAAGAACCCGGCGATCAGCGCGATGATCAGGAACACGACCGCGTAGTAGAGCATGGTGGTACTCCTTTCCTTTCAGGTG
>DASSOQ010000030.1:0-8545 GCA_035700365.1 Rhodanobacteraceae bacterium
TGGAGGGGCTGCCGCGCGACGCCGTCCGATGCGGATTCGACGAGCACCCGGCCACCGCCAGCAGCGCGAGCATCAGTGCAGGCAGCCGGCGCCTCACCCGCCGGTCATCCAGGTCGATTTTCCCTTCTCCCTTCGGGAGAAGGTGGCGCGCAGCGCCGGATGAGGGTCCGGGCACGCGAATGGGTAGTTCCTTGCCAGATCGCCGCGGTGATGTCGTTGCGCACCCTCACCCGCCCCTCCGGAGAGCGCTGCGCGCCCGGCCTGCGGCCGCCTGCTCCCGATGGGAGAGGGGTACTTCCGTGTGGAGGTGTCGATAATCCGGGAGCTGGCATGCTTCATCGCGCCGCGGTGGCGTCGGCGGCGCCGCGCGCGATCGCTTGGGCGAGCTGGGTCACCGCCAGCGCGTACATCGGGCTGCGGTTGTAGCGGGTGATCACGTAGAAGTTCCGGAAGGTCAGCCAGTACTCCGGGCCGTCGGCGCCATCCAGCGTCAGGAGGTTCGCCGGCTGCGAGGGATCCACCTCGGCGGTCGGTGCATAGCCGTCGGCGGTGAACTGCTCGAGGGGGGTCCTGGGGACCACGCTTTCGTAGTCGGGGGCGGGCGCGGCGGTGGCGCTCGGCGCGGCCTGCACCGCGACCGGCCCGCCGGGCTGCCAGCCGTAGGCCCGGAAATAGTTGGCGATGCTGGCGAACGCGTCGGGAAGCGACGCGAACAGATTGATATGGCCGTCGCCGTCCGCATCCACCCCGTAGTCGCGGATGCTGGATGGCATGAACTGTCCCAGGCCTTCGGCGCCGGCGTACGAACCGTAGATCTGGTCGATCGGTCCCGGCAGCTTGTTGGCGGGCAATTCCAGCAGGGTCTTCAGCTCGGAGCGAAAGAACTTCGCGCGCGGCGGGTAATGGAACGCCAGCGTCGCCAGCGCGTCCAGCACCCGGTAGCTGCCGGTATTCCCCCCGTAATTGGTCTCCACGCCGATGATCGCCACGATGAACTGCGGCGGTACCCCGTACTGCTCGCCGATCTGTTCCAGCAGCGCCTGGTGCCGGCGATAGAACGAGATCCCTTCCTCGATCCGCTCGGGGTTCATGAAGATCGGCCGGTAGGCGCTCCACGGCTTGCTCTCGGCCGGACGGGCCATCGCATCGAGGATGCTCTGCTTGACGACCGCACTGTCCAGGAGCGCCTGCAACGCCGCCGGATCCTTGCCGGTCGTGGCGGCGACTTCGCGCACCAGTTCGGCCTGGTCGGAAGCGGTGTCCGCCGCCGCGGCGGACGGCGATGCCGGCGGGGGAGGAGTCTGCGCCAGGGCGGCGAACGGAAGCCAGCCGGCGAACACAAGCGCCAGCCGCGGTATCCGGAACGAATCGATCATGCGAGGGACGAATTTCGTGCAAGCGGAAACGACCGGCGCAGCCTAGCACGTGCGCGCCGCCGCTTCGCGCGATGACGCGAAGATCCGTGCATCGATCAGCGCCAGAAGGGAATGATCCACGGCTCGGCGGGCGCAGGCTGGTCGTTTTCGATGCCGGCAGCGGGGCGCGCGACAGCGAGTTCATGGCGGCCCGGCGGCAGCTTGCGCACATCGATCATCGCGACGAGCGCCGGACGCTCGGTGCGCGCGTCGCTGCCGGCGTCGTAGCGCAGGTCGGCGAGCGGTTTTCCGTCGAGCGTCACGGGATGCAGCGCCGCCAGGCAACGCAGCATCGCGGCCGCGCGTGCGTCGTCGTCCGCCTCGGCCGTTGACTCCGGGCAGTGTCGTTGCATGGCGGCGGCATCCTCGCCGGGCACATAGGGCACCGTCAGCCGCACGTAGTTGCCATCGACTTCGGTGGCCTGGATGAACGGCGCGACGCGGCTGCGCAACGGGTCGCGAAGGTCGGCGTAGTTTGCCGCATCGACTACATTGCCATTCGCGCCATCGAGCCGCGGGAAGCCCGCGTAATTCCCGAACAGCTCCGGATGGCGCATCGTCTCCTGGGCCAGGATGGCGCCCAGGAGGCACACCGCCATTGCGACGGTCGCCAGCAACTGCACCCGCCTGCGGCCGTGGTGGCTGGCGAGCATCGCCAGGACGCCGCCGCGATTCGCGAATCCCAGGCGCGCGTACAGGTTGAACATCGCTGCGGCGGATCGCCGCAGGAGGCTGCCTTGCCGGACATGCGCGCCGAACTTGCGGTCGAACAGATGCAGCAGGGCCATCGGTGCCACCAGCACCACGATGCAGATGATCAGGATCCGGTCGGGCTCGATGTCGGCGTGCAACGCCAGCGCGATCGCCAGGCCCGCCGAGAAAAGGATCACGATCTCGGCGGTGATGGCCAGCAATGTCGCGGCCAGCGCCACACCCATGGCAAACAGGACGGAGGCGCGGTTGTCGGCGCGCTCGATCATCGCGGCGAAGTCGCCGTCGCGGCGCTGCATCACCTCGCGCTCGATGGGGCCGATCCGAAGCCGCTCCCAGCGGATGCCGTCCGGATAGACCGAGTGCATCCCGACCAGCGCGATCCAGTAGGCGCGCAAGAGCAGGTGCAGCGCGAACGTCGCGGCCAGGATCACCGCGGCGCCGACCAGATATGCGGACAACGTGAACAGCGCCCCGCGCCAGCCTTCGTCGAAGCGTGGCCGCAGGTACAGCCCCAGCCCGATCAGCCAGCCCGGCAACTGCATCATCGCGAACACCGCGACGCCCGAGATCAGCAGCTCCACTTCCCAGGTGGGCGTGGTGTGCTTCGGCAGCTTGTCGGCGGAATCGTCGACGCGCCTCGGTTGATCCATGGCGGAAGCTTCCCCGGGGTTGCCCGGGTGCGATGGTAGTGCCGCGGCGACCGGCGTGTTCGCACTTTTCGGCAGCGCCGGGGGGGACTAGGCTGGACGGGCGGACGCCCTGCCGCTGGCTGGGCGGACATGGCGTCCGGCCACCCGCCAGCGGCTCGAGGGCAGCTCAATGATCATGCGCATCTGGCGCGGCATCACCGCGGAAGCCCAGGCCGACGCCTACCTCGAACACCTGCAGCAAACCGCCCTGCCCAAGCTCGCCGAGCAGGCGGGACAGCGCGGTGCCTGGGTGTTGCGCCGGGTGCAGGGCGGGCAGTGCGAATTCCAGGTGCTGTCGCTGTGGGAATCCAGGAAGGCGCTGCGCGCCTACGCCGGCGACAAGCCCGAGCGGGCGGTGTACTACGACGAGGACGACAAGTACCTGCTCGACATGGAACCCCTGGTGCGGCTGTACGAAGTCGCCGATATCCTCGAGCCACCCAAGTGATAACCGGGGAGGCACCGGCCATGACGCAAACGGGCCTGCCACATCCTGCAGTCGAATCGTTCTTCCACGAGGACACCGGGTCGTGGACCCACGTCGTCCACGACAGCGACGCCGCGGCCGTCGTCGATCCGGTGCTCGACTACGAGGCCGCCGCAGCCCGTACGTCAACCAGCTCCGCGGACGCGGTGCTGGCCTTCGTGCGCGAACGCGGCCTGCGGGTGGCCTGGATCCTGGAAACCCACGCGCACGCCGACCACCTGAGTGCCGCCGGCTACCTGCACGACGCCCTCGGTGCGCCCATCGCGATCGGGCGCGGCATTCTCGCGGTGCAGGCGCATTTCAAGGACCTGTTCGGACTGGACGATTCGTTCGCCGCCGATGGCAGCCAGTTCGACCGGCTGCTCGAAGACGGCGACATGCTCCCTGTCGGATCGCTGCGGGTCCGCGCGATGGCGACGCCCGGCCATACGCGCGATGGGCTCACCTACGTGGTGGGCGACGCCGCATTCATCGGCGATACGTTGTTCGCCCCGGACGTCGGTACCGCGCGCTGCGACTTTCCGGGCGGCGGGGCGGCCGAACTGCATGCCTCGATCCGCCGCATCCTGTCGCTGCCGGACGCCACGCGGCTGTTCCTGTGCCACGACTACCCGCCGAAGGGGCGCAAGGATCCGATGCCGGAGACATCGATCGCGGCCGAGGGCAAGGGCAATCCGTGGGTCGCCGGCGTCGACGGACACGCCTTCATCGAGAAGCGCCGCGCGCGTGATGCCACGCTGCCGGTGCCGCGCCTGCTGCTGACGGCGCTGCAGGTCAACATCCGCGGCGGCCGGTTGCCACCGCCGGACGCGGACGGACACCGCTACCTGCGGTTGCCACTGAACCGGTTCGGCACGAGCCCCTGACCGCGGCCGGCTTCAGGGGCCCTGCGGCCCGCCTGCTAGAGTGGCCGACGATCCACGCTTCCGGAGCGACCATGCCCTTCTCCCGCTCGCTGCTGCTCGCCGTGTGCATCGCCGCGCTGGGTGTCGCCGGCACCTCGCATGCCGCCGACACGTTGCGCGTGATGACCTTCAACGTGCGGTTGCCGATGGCGTCCGATGGACCGGAGCGCTGGGAGGCGCGGCGCGACCTGTTCGTGAAGACGATCCGCGAAGAGCATCCGGATGTGTTCGGCACCCAGGAACTCTACAAGGAGCAGGGCGATTACGTCGTTTCGAAGCTTCCCGAATACAAATGGTTCGGCATGGGCCGCAAGGGCGGCGAGGGCGACGAGCACATGGGCGTGTTCTACCGCAGCGACGAATTGCGGGTACTCGACTCCGGCAACTTCTGGCTGTCCGACACGCCGGACGTGCCCGGCAGCGACTCCTGGGGCACGCCCTATCCGCGCATGGTCACGTGGGCGCGTTTCCAGCGGAAGGCCGACGGCCGCACTTTCGTGATGTTCGACACCCACCTGCCGTATCGCGAGCAGGACGACGCGGCGCGCGAAAAGGGCGCGGCGCTGATATTGAAGCGCATCGCCGGACTGCCACCCGACGAGCCGTTCGTGCTGACCGGTGACTTCAACACCACGCCCGACAGCAAGGTGCATGCGATGCTGACGAAGCACCTGCAGGATGCCTGGCTGGTGGCGCCGCGTCGCAGCGGCCCCGAAAAGACCTTCCACGACTTCACCGGCAAGCCCGACCGGCGCATCGACTGGATCCTGGTGCGCGGCTTCAAGGTCGAGGACGCCCGTACCGTGACAACCCACGAGGGCAAGCTGTACCCCTCGGATCACTTCCCGGTGGTGGCGGATCTCGAGTGGCCGCAAGGCGGCGGGTCGTAGGTTGGATCGGCTCCGGACCTTGTCCGGAGGAAGCCCGACGCCGCGAGGGTGCGTTCGCGAAAGCCCCTTCAGCCACCCATGCGCCGCGGCATGCGTCCCGCCTTCGGTGAAACGCCCTTCACCGTCGCGCCGCTAGCATCCTTCCATGGCCCAACCCGACCTGCTCGGCGCCGCATCCGGGCTCCTGCTGGACGATGCCAGCGGTCGCATCCGCTACCTGCGCGAGATCGTACCCGCCGAACGCGCGCAGGCGTGGTTCGCGGCCTTGCGCGACGGCATCCCATGGCACTCGGAACGGCGCGAAATGTACGGCCGCGAGGTGGACGTGCCCCGCCTCACCTCGAGCTTCCGTCTCGCCGATCCCGCACTGCCGGCCGCGCTGCGCGAAGCCGCCGACGCGGTGCTCGGCCTCACCCACATCGAATTCGACAGCGCCGGGCTCAACTTCTATCGCGACGGCAACGACAGCGTGGCGCCGCACAATGACCATCTGGACGAACTGCAACGCGGGTACCCGATCGCGCTGCTGTCACTGGGCACCACCAGGCGCATGACCATCCGCGCCAAGCAGCCGCCGCGGCGCGTGCTGAACGTGGACCTCGAACCCGGCAGCCTGCTGCTGATGAGCTGGCGCACCCAGCGCCACTACGACCACGCGATTCCGAAGACCCGCGTCGCCGCAGGTCCGCGGATCAGCATCGCGTTCCGGCGAAGGCCGCAGGGCGGCTCCGGCGCCGGCTTCTATCGCATGCCAGATGCGTGAAACGGCACCGTTCAACGCAGGTGCGTGAACAGCATCGCGATGTAAGCGCCCAGTGCGATGACCGCCAGCGGCGCCAGCAGCTTGTGGTACCACTCGCGCGTGCTCACTGCGCCGATCGTCGAGCCGGCCGCGAACGCCAGCTGGAAACCCAGGTCCAGCGGCTCCGGCCACGCGTCCGCCAATACCCGCACCTTGGCGATGCTGCACGCGATCAACAGCACCAGCATCGAGAAAAACCAGCGATGGTGGGCGTAATAATGCTCGCGCAGGTCCACGCCGCGCTCACTGCCAACGTCCGGCAGGACCGAGAGATAGCTGAAGGCGTCCATGGGCGCGCCGTGCTGCAAGCAGGGGCGCAGGATACGCGATCAGCAAGTAGCCGGATGGAGCAAAGCGGAATTCGGAACGTCACTCGTCGAAGTCCCGCCTTGGTTCTCGCAATGCGTCCGCTCCACCCGTAGCCCGGATGGAGCAAAGCGGAATCCGGGAAATCACTCCCCGAACCTGCGACCTAGTTGTCGCAATGTGTTCGCTCCACCCCAATCAACCGTGAGAGTGCCTTCGCGCACATATCGGTGAAACGACGAATACGGCCAGTCGCGCACGCGTGCAACGTGCCCGTGTTTCACTGGATTCCAGTGCACATAATCCACATGCGCGCGCAGATCCGCATCGTTCCGGATGGTGTGCTCCCAGAATCGCCGTTGCCACACTTCTGCTTCGCCGGCCGCATTCATCGCGAAAGCGATCCCGCTGCGACGAAGATTGCGAATGAAACCCGCCTTGATCGCTCGCCAGCGGCCGGAGCAATCGGCGTCGCTGTCGGGCAAACGCCAGATCGCGTGCAGATGATCGGGAAGGACGACGACCGCCACCGTCTCGAACGGTCGGCGTGAACGGACCTCGGCATAGAAGCGACGAAGCCCGGCCACGGATTGGATCAGCAGACGCGATGTCCGGTCGCGCAGGGTCACCGTGAAGAAGTAGGTGCCGCCCGCGACGCGATTGCGACGATAGAGGACCATCGCAAGAGAATGCCGTTGAGGGCAATGCGCGCCAAGGGATTCGGCACGCGATGGCGCGTCAGGAGGGGACTACATCGTCGCCCGGGAAGTCACTCCCCGAAATTCCGACCTCGGCGTCGCAATGCATTCGCTCCACCCCAGTCCATCGCGAGAACCCCTCGTGCGGCCATTCCCCGGGTCAAATCAGCCGCATTTGGAATAACCGCAATTCAGGCACGTCTGGCAGCCGTCCAGCAGGACGAGGGCTTGCGTGTTGCATTTGCCGCACAGGGCGGCGCCGGGGGGGAAGGAGCCGGCGTCCGATTGCGCTTCGACTCCGCTGGATTCAATGGATCCCGGCCTGCGCCGGGATGACGATGCCTGGGTGGCGTCGGCGTCGTCTGCCTCGACCGTCGCGCCGGCCGTTTCGCCGGCGGTGCTTATTTCAGCGTTTTTTTTTCCGCTCTTGCGCTCGTAGGCGGCGCGCTTTTCGGCGATCAGTTGTTTCTGGGCGTCGGAGAGTTCGGCGCCCTTGAGCAGGCCGATCGCAGTCAGGTGGGTCTCGATGATGTTGCCGAGTTCGGCCACGATCGAGGGCATGTAGACGCCGCCAGCCTTGAAGTAGCCGCCGCGCGGATCGAACACGGCCTTCAGTTCCTCGACCAGGAAGGTGACGTCGCCGCCCTTCCGGAATACCGCGGACATGACGCGGGTCAGCGCCACGATCCACTGGAAGTGATCCATGTTCTTCGAGTTGATGAAGATCTCGAAGGGACGGCGCATCTCGAATTCGGTGCCGGCGTTCAGCACGATGTCGTTGATGGTGACGTACAACGCGTGCTCGAACAGCGGCGACTTGATCTTGTAGGTGTAGCCCTCGAGCTCTTCCGGACGCTCGAGCTTTTCGTGCATCTGGATGACCTTGACCTCGGTCGCGGCGGGCACTTCGGCCGGCGCGGCTTCGGGCCTGGGCGCCTGCGCGGCGTCCGGGTCGTTGCCGAGCACCCGGTAGCCCTTGATCTTCTGGTTGATGCGGATCGTCATTGCCTGCTGTTCCTGCGCGCGGGTTCGAGAACGTCTTTCATGAAACGACGCCGGCCCGGCAGGGCCGGCGTCTGGGTGCTGCGGGTCCGCGGATTATTTCCTGCGGGCGGACTTGCGCGCGCCTTTCTTGGCTGCCTTGCGGGCGCCTTTCGCAGCCTTGCGCGTGGACTTCTTCGCCGCCTTGCGAGCGCCGCCCTTCCTGGCCGCTTTCCTGGCGCCGCCCTTCTTCGCGGCCTTGCGTGCGCCGCCCTTCTTCGCGGCCTTGCGAGCGCCGCCCTTCTTCGCGGCCTTGCGGGTGGATTTCTTCGCCGTGGACTTCCTGGCTGATGACTTCTTCGTCGCCTTCTTGGCCGATGATTTCCTGGTCGCCTTCTTCGCGGACGACTTCTTTGCGGACGACTTCTTCGCCGCAGGTGCCGCGGGTGCGGGTGCCGGCGCGGCGGGTGCCGCGGGTTCTTCGGTGATGCTCCACGGGAACGTCGTTTCGTTGCTCATCGGGTGCTCCTCCGGATGGATCGTTGACAGTGGACCACTGGTTGCACTTCGAACGGCGACGCGCGTCGCCGTGGAGTGATTCTATGCGATCATCCGTGATCGCGGCACGAAAAAGCTCTGGCAATCGCCGAAAATTTAT
>DASSOQ010000031.1:0-28173 GCA_035700365.1 Rhodanobacteraceae bacterium
ATGCCGGATACGATCGATCCGGGTTTCAATTTGGCCAGCGACTGGCTCTGTTCAAACAGCTCGGCAAAACTTTCGGTCATGGGGATTCCAGGTTGGGAATGGACCGCGAGGCCTTGAAGTTCCATGTAACGCTTGCTCCACGGGCGGCGGTCCGCCGGTTGGGGGATGCATCGGCATCCGTTCGAGTGACGCCGCGCGAACGCGGCGCGGGTGAATGTTTCGATCAATCCTCATGCACGACCGCGAGTACCGCATCGACCACCGCCGCGATCGACCGTCCGGTGGTATCGATCACCACGGCATCGGCGGCCGCCCGCAACGGCGCGACCGTGCGCGACGCATCCCGTGCGTCCCGCACCTCGATTTCGTGCAAAAGGCTGGCTAGTGTAACTTGAAGTCCCTTTGCCTTCAACTGCTTATAGCGCCTTTCCGCCCGCTCGGCCCCGCTGGCCGTCAGGAACACCTTGTAGGGGGCATCGGGAAAGATCACGGTGCCCATGTCCCGCCCGTCCGCGACCAGCCCCGGAGGGCGGCGGAACGCCAACTGCTTGGCTACCAGGGCCTCGCGGACCGCAGGCTGGGCCGCGATCCGGGAAGCGGCCGCCCCGGCGGTTTCCGTGCGGATCGCGTCGGTGGCATCGATGCCGTCGATGACGACCCGGGTGTCGCCGCCGTCGCCGGGATCGCGGAATTCCAGCCGGATCGCCGCGGCGAGGCGCGCCACGGCGCGGGCGTCGCCCGGATCCACCCCGGCGGCCGTGGCGGCGTAGCCGACGGCCCGGTAGATCGCGCCCGAATCAAGGATGTGCCAGCCCAGCCGGTCGGCCACCCGGCGGGCGATCGTGCCCTTGCCCGAACCGGAGGGGCCGTCGATGGTGAGTACCGGAACGCATTCGGGGCTGGTCATCGGCGGGATTTTAGCGGCTGCGGGCCGGTCAGGCCGCGCGCACGTCCATCCCGTAGCCTCGCGCCGATTCGATGAACCCCGGAAAGGACGTCGCGACGTTCGCGCAGTCCCGGATCATGACGCCGGCGCCGGCCACCGCGCCGGCCACCGCGAATGCCATCGCGCAGCGGTGGTCGCCCTGCGCATCCACGTTGCCGCCACGCAGGCGGCCACCTTCGATCACCGCGCCGTCGGGCGTTTCGTCGATGTCGACGCCGAGGCGGCGCAGCCCCGCCGCCATCACGGCGATGCGGTCGGACTCCTTGACCCGCAGTTCCGCCGCAGCACGGATCGTGGTCGTGCCTTCGGCACACGCCGCGGCGACGAACAGGACCGGGAACTCGTCGATCATGTCGGCGACGAGCGGAACCGGTACCTCGATGCCGTGCAGTGGCGCGTGCCGCACCACCAGGTCGGCCACCGCCTCGCCACCTGCGCTGCGGCCGTCTTCTTCCGCAATATCGGCGCCCATGGCGCGCAGCGCCTGCAGCAAACCGGTGCGCCGTGGGTTCACGCCGACGTTCCTCAGCCGCAGTTCCGAACCCGGCACCAGCGTTGCGGCCACGATGAAGAAGGCGGCCGAGGAAAAGTCCGCGGGCACGGCCACATCGGTCGCGTGGAGGGCGTGGCCGCCTGGAAGCCGCGCCCGGCCCGGCTCGAACGCGACCGGCCAGCCGAACGCCGCCAGCATCCGCTCGGTGTAGTCGCGCGTCGGACGCGGCTCGGTGACCCGGGTTTCGCCGTCGGCGTAAAGGCCCGCCAGCAAAACGGCGGATTTCACCTGCGCGCTGGCGATGGGCGATGCGTAGTCGATGCCGCGCAGTGCGCGGCCGCCGCGGACGCGCAGCGGTGGGGTGCCGCCTCCTGCCGTTTCGATCTGCGCGCCCATCGCCGCCAGGGGGTCGGTCACGCGCCGCATCGGCCGCTTCGACAGCGACGCATCGCCTGCCAGCATCGAATCGAACGCCTGCCCCGCCAGCACGCCGCACAAAAGGCGCATCGCCGTGCCGGAATTGCCGCAGTCCAGCACGCCCTCCGGCGAGCGCAGCCCGCGCAGGCCGACGCCGTGCACGATGCGCTCGTTCACGGCAGGTGTTTCGATGCACACGCCCATTTGCCCGAAGATGCGGGCCGTCGCGCGGGTGTCGTCGGCTTCGAGGAAGCCGGTGATCCGCGAGATGCCGTTCGCAAGCGCCGACAACACGATCGCGCGATGCGATACCGACTTGTCGCCGGGGACGAGGATGTCGCCGTGCACGGGTCCCGCCGGCAATGTGGCCCAGTCGAGCCGTGCCTTCACGGCAGGGCCCTCAACAAGCGTCGATTCTCCACGCGGCTGCCCACGCTGATGCGGAGCGCGCGCGGCAGTCCGTAGCCGGCCATCGGCCGCACGATCACGCCGCACTCGAACAGATGGCGTTCCAGTTTCGCGGCGTCACGCGGCAGCACGCACATCAGGAAGTTGGTCTGGGAAGGCAGGCAGCGGTAGCCGCGCTCCAGCAGTTCGCCACGCAGCCATTCGCGCTCGGCACGGTTGAAGGCGCGGACCTTGGCGAGCCAGGGCTTGTCGCCCAGTGCCGCCGCGGCACCGGCCAGCGCCAGCTGATTCACGTTGAACGATTCGCGCAGGCGTTCCAGCACCGACACCACGCTCGGGTGCGCAACCAGGTAGCCCACCCGCAGGCCCGCGAGTCCGTACGCCTTGGAGAACGTGCGGGTGACGACGAGGTTCGGATGCGCGTCGGCGAACGCGAGCGCCGTCGTCAGCCCCGGCGCCTCGACATACTCGTGGTAGGCCTCGTCCACCACCACCAGCACGTCAGGTGGCAGCGCCGCGAGGAACCCTTGCAGCGCCGCGTCCTCGAACCAGGTGCCGGTGGGATTGTTGGGATTGGCCAGGAACACGATCCGGGTATCGCGCCGCACCGCCTTCGCAAATGCGGCGAGATCGTGGCCCAGGGGCGCGCGGCGGTGGCTCCGCGGCAGCGCGGGCACGCGGATCCTGCGCGCGCCGGCGGCGGCGGTTGCGATCTGGAAGACCGCGAAACCGAACTGCGAGGATACGATCGAGTGCTTCGGATCCGCGAAGCACTGCGCCAGCAGCATCAGCAACTCATGCGAGCCATTGCCGAGCGCGATCCGTTGCTCGTCGACCCCGAGGTGGCTCGCCAGCGCGAGCTTCAATGCGGACCCGCGCGGGTCCGGATAGCGGAACGCTTGGGGCAGCACCGCGCGCATCGCGCGCAGCGCCCGCGGGCTCGGGCCCATGGGATTCTCGTTGGAACCGAGTTCGGCGAGCGACTCGCCGAAGCGCCGGCGCAGTGCCGGCAGGTCGTGGCCGGGATCGTAGGCCTGCAAATTCGCGATCGCGGGATTGGCCAGCCCGGCGGCGTCGAACGAGGGCACGGACAGGTTCGAGCGACCGGAATCAGGCATGGAGGCGGGCGAATTCCGCCATGAAGCCGCACAACGCGCGCACGCCTTCGATCGGCATCGCGTTGTAGATCGACGCGCGGATACCCCCCAGCGCCCGGTGCCCCTTCAGCGCCAGCAGCCCCGCCTGCTCCGCCTCGGAGAGGAACAGCGGTTCCAGCGCGACGTCGTGCAGGTGGAAGCGGACGTTCATGCGGGAACGCGCCGCCGGCACCACCGGGTTCCGGTAAAAGCCGCCTGAACCGTCGATCGCCCCGTACAGGAGGTCCGCCTTGGCGCGGTTGCGTCGCTCCATTTCCGCGAGGCCGCCTTGCGCCTTCAGCCACTGGAACGTCAGGCCGGCCAGGTACCAGCCCCAGGTGTTGGGCGTGTTCAACATCGAATGGGCGGCGGCCTGTTCCGCGTAGCGGAATATCCGCGGCAAGGGGCGCGGCCGGCGCTCCAGCAGGTCGTCGCGGGCGATCATCACCACCAGGCCCGAGGGCCCGATGTTCTTTTGCGCACCGGCGTAGACGAGTCCGAACTTCGATACGTCGAGCGGATGCGACAGGATGTCCGAGGACATGTCCGCCACCAGCGGCACCGTGCCGACCTCGGGAACGTCGTGCATCTCGACGCCGTGGATGGTCTCGTTGGTGGTGATGTGGACGTAGGCGGCCCCGGGGTCGAGGTCCCACGATGCGCGTTCCGGTATGGACGTATAGCCGTCCGCTTTTGAGCTCGCCGCGACGTGCGCCAGCGCGTACGGCGCGGCTTCCGCGACCGCCTTTTCGCCCCAGTGGCCGGTCACGACATAATCCGCGCGCTGCCCGTCGGCCGCGATGTTCATGGGGATCTGCGCGAACTGCTGGGTCGCGCCCCCCGGCAGGAACAACACCCTGTAATTCCGCGGGACGGCGAGCAACTCGCGCAGGTCGGCCTCGGCGTTGGCCGCCATGTCCATGAAGTGCCTTCCGCGGTGGCTCACCTCCATCACCGAGGCGCGCGCGCCGCCCCATTCCACCAGCTCCTGTTGCGCGCGCCTCAGGACCTCTTCGGGCATCGCGGCCGGTCCGGCGCTGAAATTCCACCCTCGTGACATCGCTCGACGTTCCTCGCTCATCGGTTCCGCAAAGGCGCTACCAGCGAAAATACAGAAACAGCGCGATGATCGCCGCCAGCACCGCCGCGGCGCCGATCAGCCACCAGATTTCCGTCGGCGGCGGCTCGTCGCGCTCCGGGACTTCCCGCGGTCGTTGCACCGGTGGCGGCAGGGACGTCAGGTGCCGCGCATACTGGAGGCCTGGCGCTTCCACCAGCAACCGATGCTCGCCCAGGACGATCTGGTCGTTGGGCGCCAATGCGACATTGTTGCGACGCCAGCCATTGATGCGCGGCAAGTTGCTGCGCGACTCGAAGACCAGCCGGTCCGCGGCCTGCGCAACGCGACAGGCATAGGGCAGCTCGCCGAAGTGGCGGCTGCCGGCGCCGAGCTGCAGTTCGGGCGCGACCGGCAGCGCCTGGCCCGAGGCGGCGCCGGATACGATGCGCAGGACGACGTCGCCCATCGCTGCGCCGGGACCGCTTGCGGCATCGGCCGGCGCCGGCGGACCGTTCGAGGTCACCAGGAACTTGTTGGCGCCGAGCGTGACGGTGTCGCCGCAATGCAGCAGGGCCTGTTCCCGCACCGCGCGCGCATTGACGTAGACCCGCTGGCAGCCGGGCCGGACCTTCAGCACCAGTCCGCGCGCATCGGCGACGATCGTGAGGTGGTGCGGTTCGACACCCGCACCCTCGAGCACCACGTTGTCGTCGGCTGCGCTGCCGACCCGCACGGGGCCCTCCCCGCACATCACGGGGTCGCGGGCTGGATGGAAGCAGACGATGCGCATGGCGTACGTTTCGCGATAGCGCGCCAATGTAGCATGCCGCACCGCAGCAAGAGCCGGGGTTGGTGCGCTCCATGCCGCGTCCGGGTGCGCCGCGATCGTGCACCCGCCACGGGTTTGCCGCGGCCGCGCTTTCGCGTGCCGCCGCATCGCGTTACAATGGAAAGCTGTCCTCGCGCATAGCGCCACCCATGGCCAAAGACGACGTCATCGAAATGGAAGGTACGGTGCAGGAAACCCTGCCCAACACCATGTTCCGTGTCCAACTCGAAAACGGGCACGTCGTCACCGCGCACATATCCGGCAGGATGCGCAAGCATTACATCCGGATCCTCACCGGCGACAAGGTCAAGGTGGAAATGACGCCCTACGACCTTACCAAGGGACGCATCACCTACCGCATGCGCTGACGCGCGGTCGCGCCGCTCAACCGCGGCAGGGTGGCACCAGCTTCAACTTCGCGCCGGCGTTCTGCCCCTTCGGGCGCAGCATGCGCTCGACCGCCGATGGCGGCAGCGGATACGAATACAGGTAACCCTGTCCCTCGGTGCTGCCGGCGCGCGCCAGGAATTCGTGCTGGGCTTCGGTCTCGACCCCTTCGGCGATCGTCACGAGCCCGAGGCTGCCGGCCATCGCCACCATGGCCGTGGCGATCGCCGCGTCGTTGGCGTTGCCGGGCAATCCACTGATGAAGGACCGGTCGATCTTGAGGTACGCGACCGCGGGCAGCTTGAGATACGCCATCGACGAATAGCCGGTGCCGAAATCGTCGATGGCAACGCCGATGCCGAGCGCATGCAGGGCGCGCATCGTGTGCTCGGTTTCCTCGCCCAGCCGCAGCATCGCGCCTTCGGTGATCTCAAGCGCGATCCGCTGGGGTGAAACACCGTTCGCCTGCAGCGCCCGCCGGATGCTTTCGATGAAGCCGGGATGGCCGAACCAGCGCGCCGACACGTTGATCGCGACACGGATCGGCGGCACCCCCGCCGCATCCCACGTGCGGATTTGCCGGCACACCGCCTGCATCACCCATTCGTCGATCCGGTGGATCATGCCGATGCTTTCGGCGATCGGGATGAATTCCCCGGGCGCCACCTCGCCGCGCTCGGGGTGCTGCCAGCGCAGCAGCGCCTCGGCCGCCACGATCCGGCCGGTCTGCAATTCCACGCTTGGCTGGTAGAGAAGCCGGAATTCCTCCTTCTGCAGCGCCTGGCGGAGTTCGGTCGCGAGCATCAGCCGGTGGCGCGAATCCGCCTGCATGGTCGGCATGTAGAAGCGCCATGCATTGCGTTCTTCGACCTTGGCCGCATACATCGCGGCATCGGCGTTGGCGATAAGAGTCGGCGCGTCGCCGCCGTCGAGCGGATAACCCGCAATGCCGATGCTGGCCCCCAGTACGATTTCGTAGCCTTCCACGTTGAACGGTTCGGAAAGCGCGGACACCAGGCGGTCCGCGAGGGCGGCGGCGTCTTCGCGCAGCGTCAGGCGCGGCAGCAGGACCGTGAACTCGTCGCCGCCGATGCGGCCGGTGATCGCGTCGCCGTTCAACTGGTGCCGGATCCGATCCGCGACCAGCTTCAACAGGCTGTCGCCGACGGCATGGCTGTAGCTGTCGTTGACGAACTTGAAGGCATCGAGGTCGATGAACAGCACCACGGCCGAGCGTCGCTCGCGCGCCGCCAGTTCGATCGCGACGTCGCAGCGGCGCTGGAACTCCGCGCGGTTGACGAGGCCGGTCAGCGGGTCGTGCGCGGCGAGGTGCTGCAGGCGGTATTCGTCTTCCTTGGCGGCCGAGATGTCGCTGAACACCGCCACGTAATGCAGCACGCGGTGTTCGGCATCGCGGATCGTGCTGATGCTGAGTTTTTCGGTGTAGCTGGTGCCGTCGCGGCGGCGGCTCTCGACTTCGCCCGTCCAGTGGTGGGTGGCGATGATCTCGTCCCAGATCGTGGCCGGCAGCGGCCCCCCGTCGCGCATGCGGCGCGTGTCGTCGAGGCGCATGCCGATCAGGTGCTCGGGGGTGAAGCCGGTGATCTGGGTGGCGGCGGCGTTGGCCGAAACGATGCTGCGGGTGGCATCGGCGATGAATACGCCTTCGGCGATGCTGGCCAGAGCCTCGGCCGCGATCCTGCGCTCGCGATCGCTCTCCACGCGTTCGGTGATGTCGCGGATGATCGCCTGGCGCACGAGCTGTTCGCCCCACACCGCCATGCTGCTTTGGGTTTCGATCGGGCGGGTCCGGCCGTGGCCATCACGCAACTCGCCGTCGCCCGGCAGGCCGTCGCGCAGGGCGCTCGTTTCGAACAGGTCGGCGTAGGAACCGCCCATCAGCGCCTGCGGCTCGCGTCCCATCCATGCCCCGGCAGTTCGGTTCGCATCGAGGATGCGGCCGCTGCGTTCGTCCACCATCACGATCGCGTCCGGCGCGCTGTCAAACAGGAGCCGGTAGCGTTCCTCGCTCCCGCGGATGCGGGCAAGCGTGCGCCGCGCCAGCAGCAACCAGAGCATGAAGGCAACCGCCGCCGATGCGAGCACGCCGACGTACAGCGCCCTGCCTATCGATACTGCGCCGTGCGCGACATACAGCGAGAAGTCGTTGCTGCGTGGCTGGATGTAGTCGTTGAGGGCGTTGATCCTCCGGCGCTGCCGGACGATCTCGTCGCGGGGGATCGGGCCGTTGGCATAGGCCTGGTGGAGTTCGCCCGCGATCACGTTCAGTTGCGCGATCGAGGCATCCGTCGAGCGCCACACCCGCAGGGCGTCCTTCATGTACGGCGCGTCGCCGAAGTACTGCAGCATGAAGATCACGCCCGGAATCGCGACCGGCATCGCCTTCGTGCGTCGCAATTCCTCTTCGACCTGGTCGTAATCGAAGTGACCGGACTGGATCTTGTTGCGGGCGGCCCGATAAGTGTCCAGCACGTTGAAGTTATGCTGGAAGTCGCTGTACGAGGCGGGATCGCCGGTGGTCGCGTAATTCAGCAGGTCGACCGCCGACTGCTTTTGCGCCTTGGACCAGACGCTCTCGCCGTTGAGGAAGCCGGCGAGAGTGATCTGGATCTGGAACGCTGCCCAGGTGAGCAACAGGATGGACGCCACCATGGCGCCAAGCGCGTAGGCTAGCGGCAACAGCCGCTTCGTCAGCGGGCTATGGACGGCGGGGAAAAGGCCGCGGCGCATTGACTCTGGATGCTCAGCTCATTGGGCTATAACGCTCCTCCCTTAGCAAGCAAAATTCGTACCAAACAGCCGGTCAGGCGACCGCCCGGTAGCTCTCTCCGGCTTCCATTTCGCCGTCGTATTGTACACAACGATCCGCCAGCAATCGCATGCTGGTGTAGCTGCGCTTGACGCATTCCTCGATGTGCGCGATGTCGGCTGCCGCCGGCGACGTTCCCATGAGCGTGCAGACGATTTCCAGCGCTTCCCACGGATGCGTGTCGTCATAGGCGGCGTGAAGCTGCAACCAGCGCAGGCTCGCCTTGCGGGTCGCGGCCGGGAACTGCTCCGCATAACTCTCGCTGTCGTAGAGGATCTGCGACCATTCGCCGGTCGCGCCTTCCACGGCATAGTTGGTGGCGGCGATGCTGGCCGCGAGCGAGCCACGGCTGCTGATTTCCTCGCACCAATTCGCCAGGACCTGGGTGCCGTGCGGCACCACGCCGCTCAACACCTGCTTGCGCGGCACGCCCGCGCCTTCCGCCCACATCAGCCAGTATTCGGCGTGGTTCTGCTCCACCCGGATGTTGCGAACCAGCCAGCGTCTCGCGAGGTCGTCGCCCGTGCTGCGGCCATAGCTGGTCTTCAGGAGGCTATGCGCCATGTAGCCAGGGAACCGCTCGATCACCGGCCAGATGCCGACCATGAAGTTGGCCGTGCACTGACGGGTGGGTTCATCCCGCATCACGTCCCACAGTTCGTGGTCGACGACGGTCTTCTTGACTACGTCGCACCGCCCCACCATGTCCTGGGCCCATTCGGGATAGCTGCCCAGCTCGGTCAGAGGACCACTACGTTCAAACCGCACATTCATGTTGTTCTCCTCGGGTCAGTCGAGATCTTCGAGTTGCATTGCGCTTGATGGAACGGACGAAGGCTTGGCTGGAACCCTGCCGCACCTCCCTGCACCGTGACGATCTGCCAATTCCTGAATACTTACGCGTATGGAGGGGTTTGCGTCCTTCCAAAAACACCTTGCGAAGCGTCACGCAACCCCATGACATCCTTGATCTACTTCCCTGCGTAATTCCCCACAGATCAAATCGCGGCGAGCCTAGTTTACTCTTTGTTAATTTCTGTGCCACCACTTTTCGTCATTTTTTTGACGCCGGCATTGACCGGGGTCAAAAATCGCCGGTGCGGCAGATGGCATTTATTTAATGCAATAGGTCATGAGATGCATATATGTGTATGACTAAAGTATATTAGTTGCCCGTATCGAAATGCACACGGAGGTGCGCGGCAGCGCCTCGATCGAATCGGGGATCAGCCGCGAAAAGTTGATGCGGGTGTCGGAATCCCGCCGCGATCGGGCCTTTCCATGCCGCACGGCGGCTTCGGTGGGCCGTCCTCTGCTTCTGCCCGTTTGGGGGCCGGGGCAGTGGGCGGTTCGGTCGGGGAGGCCTCAGCGCCGTGGATGCGCCAGCGCGAAATCGATCGCGGCGCAGGCGGCGGCAGTCTGCGCCCGATTGCACTGCTCGGGTGTCGCACGCGGGCTGTCCGGATAGACCTCGGTGGTCGTCCTGTAGCGCGCGGCGGTCATGCCCGCGCACAGTCCAAGCCGTTCCAGCGCGTACTCGATCACCCCGGGTGCCACCACCGGCGACCCGATGATCTCCCCCTTGTCGTCGGCGGGCGCGATGTGGGTGACCTTCGCGACGGCGGCGATGACGGCCTGCTGGAATGCGGGCTGCGGATTCGCGCTGTCCGCGCAAAGGTAGAAGCCATCCGGGACCGTGCCGGGTTCGTAGGGCACGCCGTCGCGCGCCGCGAGCGCCGGACGAAACTCCGATTCGTCCGTGTCGGTGGTTTCGTGCAGGTCGATGTGCATCAGCACGCGATCGCGATACGGCGCCAGGAAATGCATCAACGCCGCCGATTCGGGCGCAGGGCTGTCGGCGCGGAAGTTGCGGTTCGGGTCGAGCGCGTACGGGTTCCAGCGGTGGATGCGTTCGTAGCCCCACGGGCTCACGCACGGCATGACCAGGACATTGGCGCGGTCGGCGTAATCCACCGCATGCCGTTCGGCGAATTCGAGGGCGCCGTGCACGCCGCTGGTTTCATAGCCGTGGACGCCGCCGGTCACCAGCATGATGGGCAGATCCTCGCGCCAACCGCGGGTCTTCAGCGCGAACAGCGGGTATGCATCGGGTTGGTAGTCGAGTCTGCCGTACTGCTCGACATCGAATCGCGCACGGAGGCGATCGACCGCGCGCAGCACGTCCTCGGCGTAACTGCGCTGCTTGCGTTGCCGTGCGCGCCATTCGGACTTTTCGGCCTCTCCCCATGGCTTCCCGGGTGTACCAATCGGATACGGCTGCGTCATCGTGCTGTGCACCTCGCGGGCCCTGTCGACAAGCCATCCACTTTAGCAGCGGGACGCGCGCGGCCTTGTGCTCAGGGCCAGGACCGCTGCAAGCGCCTGGCTACAGCCGGACGCTGCCTTCGATGCAGGTGATTCAGGCGCCGCCGACCCAGATGCGATCGCCCGCCTGCTCGATGTCCACGATTCCGGAGCGGCCGAGGACCGTTCCCTGGCGCGCGCGATATCGTGGCGGTGCGGTGCCGTTGCCGATCAGCCACTGCGCCAGCGAGGCATTGAGGCTGCCGGTGACCGGATCCTCGAGCATGCCGTCGCCCGTGAAGAATGCGCGCACCTCGAAATCCGCCGGGCCAGCCTTCGGGTGCGGGCCGATGACGCCGACGTCCAGGCCGGCGAGCGCGGCCTTGTCGATGTCGAGTTCCAGGACGCTGCGCGCGGAATCGAGCAACACGCCGATCCAGCCCGGCCCGTTGTCGACCCACTGCACGGCGCGAACCTTTCCCGGCGTCACCCGCAGGCCCGCCACGATGCGATCGGCAAGGTCGGCGGCAACCGGACCCTCGCGCCGCATCGGGGGCGCCGCGAATGCCAGGCGGCCGTCGCGCCGGCGGATATCGATGAGGCCCGCCCCGCATTCCTGGACGAGGGTGTCCGCGGCGGCGGGCACGCCGCCGGCTTCGAGCCAGGCATGCGCGCTGCCGAGGGTGGGATGTCCCGCGAACGGCAGTTCCCTGCCGGCCGTAAAGATCCGCACGCGGTAGTCGGCACGCGGGTCGCGCGGCGGCAGGATGAAGGTGGCCTCCGAGAGATTGGTCCAGCGGGTGAACGCCGCCATCGCCTCGTCGTCGAGGCCTTCGCCGTCGATGACCACCGCCACGGGATTGCCCAGGTACGCGGCGGAACCGAAGACATCGACCTGGCGGAAACGGCGGGAAACCATCCGGACAGCATAGCGCGCCGAGCTGCGCCCACTCCTGTTACAGGTGCGCGCTCGCTTCGATCCGCTGCAGGAATTCGTACCGCGGCGCATCGCGATCGATGATGGTGTGCGTGTGCACGCCGATCACCTGCCGCAGCAACCCGCCATCCTTGCGCCTCGCCTCCGGCCAGTGCGGCAGGTCGTCGCCATTCGGGTTGCCGGTCTTGATGAAGTTGGCGAAGTAGCCTTCCATCGTCGCCGAAACCTCGCGGTCCGCGGCGGTCCAGGCGTAAACATGGTTGGTTGCGAGGTTGCCGAGCGCGTATTCGATCTCGCCGCTGTGCACGGCCGCCTCGTCGGGACCGGCGCTGCCGTCGCGCCTGGCGGGGCGCGCCTTGTCGAACCAGTAGTAGTACACCGGGGCGTTGCCGGTGGTGCGCTGGAAATGCATCCAGCGCCAGGTCGAGTACGCGATGAAGCGATCGCCGGCCAGGGCGTCGCCGGAAGCCTTCACCTGCGCTTCGCTGTCGCCGGGGTACAGCTTCAGTACCTCGTCCGCATGCGTGCCGAATTCCCGTTCCACCGCCGCGCGATAGTTGGCGGGGGTCGGCGGCGCGTCCTTCAACAGCGCGGCGTAACTGCCCTCGCCCGAATTCGATCCGACCAGCAACGGAATGTGCGCCTGTTCGCCGGCCTCGTAGATCAGCTCCGGCGATCGCGGCAGGAACCAGCCGTCGACCGTCGGCCCGAATTCCGGCATGCCCGGATCGCCACACGCCGCGATCAGCTTCGCGGCCGGCATCGCGCGCAATTGCGTGAGCGAGCGCGCGCCGACATGCCGCGCGAAGCCGACGCCTTCGCGCTCGGCCAGCGCCAGCGGCTTCGGCTTGAGGTTGCCGAGCACCGCTCCGCTTTCGCCGATCGCGCGCTGCATCAGCCCTTTCGAAAGCGGTAAAGCCATCAATGCCGACACCGACATGGAACCGGCCGATTCCCCGCCGATCGTGATCTTGCCGGGATCACCGCCGAAGGCCGCGATGTTGCGACGCACCCAGCGCAGCGCCGCCACCTGGTCCAGCAGCCCGTAGTTGCCCGTCGCGTGGTGCGGGGATTCGGCGGCGAGCGCCGGTAGCGCCAGGAACCCGAACACGTCCAGGCGGTAGTTCACCGTGACCGTGACGATTCCGCGCTCGGCCAGGCTGGCGCCGTCGTAGCGATACTCCGACCCGTCGCCCGCGAGGAATCCGCCGCCGTAGAAATACACCAGCACCGGAAGCTTCCCGCCGGACCGATGCGCCGGCGTCCACACGTTGAGGTACAGGCAGTCTTCGCTGGTGCCGTCCGAGCGGAACACCATGTCGCCGAACAGCGGCCGCTGCATGCAGCGCGGCGCGAAGTGGTCGGCGCGCCGGACCCCCGTCCACGCCGCCACCGGTTGCGGCGGCTTCCAGCGGAGCGCGCCGACGGGCGGCGCGGCAAACGGGATGCCGCGGAATTCGTCGAGGCCGGTCGCGGCGTCGTGGATGCCGGAAAGGCGTCCACTGTCGATCCGCACCGCGGGCACGCTGTCGGCCGCCCACACCGGTCCCGCCAGGAGCAGCGCTGCGGCGCCGAGCAGCAGGCGGCTTGCGCGAATCCCGATGGATGGCATGGCGATGCCCCTTGTGGCGATGCTGCGGTTCATCTTACGGGATCGCCACCTCCCCGCGCGGCCGGGCCTGCCGCCGGCCCGTCGCCTGCGCATTCACGCGCCCTCCACGACCGCTTCCACGCCGTCTGCACGCGGGATGTCGCAACGTGTTCCGGATCGGCCGCCCGAACCGCGACACAGGATCGTCCGCCCATGGCAAGAACCGCATCCGGACCCGCATGGAAGCGCGAGGGCGAGGCGCGCATCACGTTGTCCGGATCGTGGAACCTGCTGGTGGACAAGCAACGGCGCCGACGATTGCTTCGCCAGTTCAGGCGGCTCGGCTCCCCCGGCGACTACTGCTGGGACCTGCAGCACGTCGAGTCCCTCGACAGCACCGGCGCGCTGGTGTTGTGGCGGGCCTGGCAGGGGCGGCTGCCGGACCAGCTCGCCTGCAGCGACGAGCAGCGCCGCCTGTTCAAGCGGCTCGAGGACATGCCGGCGCTCGGCAGCCCCGCGCGCACCGGTTCGCTGCACTGGCTCGATCGGCTCGGCGCGGCAATCATCGCCGTGCTCGCGACCGCGGGCGGCATCTTCCTGCTGGTCGGCCGGCTGATGCTCGACATCGCCTATTGCGTGCGCCATCCGCGGGTCATACCGTGGAAGGAAATCTCCGCCAACGTCTATCACATCGGTGCGACCGCCATGGTGCTGCTCGGCAGCATCGGTTTCCTGATCGGCGCGGTCATGACCGTCCAGCTCGGGCTGGCATTGCAACAATTCAGTGCCTCCGACATGGTGATCGGCATGATGGCGATCGCCGTGCCGCGCGAACTCGGCGCGGTCGTGACGGGCCTGCTGATGGCGGGGCGCACCGGCTCGGCCATGACCGCCAGCATCGGCGCGATGCACCTCACCGAGGAGTACAACGCGCTGCAGGCGCTCGGCTCCGCGCCCAGCCTCCGGCTCGCACTGCCCCGCGTGGTCGGGGCGGCCGTCGCGATGCCGTTGCTGGTGGTATGGACCGACATCACCTCGATGCTGGGAAGCGCGCTCGTTGCCCAGGCGCAACTGGGCATCAACTTCCGGTTGTTCCTGGCCGAGGCGATGCAGCAGGTGCAGATCGTCAACTTCTGGATCGGCCTCGGCAAGGGCGTGCTGTTCGGCCTGGTGATCGCGCTGGTCGGTTCGTACTTCGGGATGAACTCGTCGCCCGACACCGAGAGCGTGAGCCGCAACACCACCTCTTCGGTGGTCACCAGCCTGACCATGATCCTGCTGCTCGACGCATCGCTCGGCGCGGCACTGACCCACGTGGGGCTGCTGTGAGCGCCGCCGCCGACATCGCCCGCGCCGAGCCCGTGATCGAGATCCGCGGGTTGTGCAAGCGCTATGGCCGCCAGCAGGTGCACAATGGGCTCGATCTCGAAGTGCGGCGCGGCGAATTCCTGTCGGTGATCGGCACCTCCGGTTCGGGCAAGTCCACGCTGTTGCAGCAGGTGATCGGCCTCGTGAAGCCCGACGCGGGCTCGATCCGGGTGCTGGGTGCCCCGGTGGGTGAACTCCAGGGCGAGGAGGCGCGCCTGCTGCGGCGGCACTGGGGCGTGCTGTTCCAGCAGGGCGCGCTGTTCAGCGCCTTCAACGTGTTCGACAACGTCGCCTTTCCGATGCGCGAACTGCGCAAGGAAGGCTGGTCGGTCGACGAGAACATGCTGCGCGACAGCGTGGCGCTCAAGCTGTACATGGTGGGCCTGAAGCCCGAGGACGCCTGGAAGCGTCCCGCGCAGTTGTCCGGCGGAATGCTGAAGCGCGCGGCGCTGGCGCGCGCGCTGATGCTCGAGGCCGAACTGCTGTTCCTAGACGAGCCCACCACCGGCCTGGATCCCGCTTCCTCCGCCGAATTCGACGCGATGCTCGGCGCGCTCCACAAGGAATTGAACCTCACCGTGATGATGGTTACCCACGACCTCTACAGCATGGCGACCCTGAGCGACCGGATCGCGGTGCTCGAGGAAGGCCGATTGATCACGGTCGGGACCTTGCGCGAAGTGGCGCGATTCGACCATCCGTTCATCCGGGATTTCTTCCGCTCCCGGCGCAACGACGATCCGCTTCGCGACCTCGCCAACTACGAGAACGGTGCCTGACCGATGGAAAACCGCCCCCACGCCATCGTTGCCGTCTGCTTCCTCGTGGTGTTCGCGCTCGTCGCGGCGCTGATCTTCTACTGGCTGACCTCGGGTCCCAGCGAACCGCTGACATACCGCATCGTCACCAATCAATCCGTGGCCGGCCTTGCGTCGCAATCGCGGGTCGAGTTCAAGGGAATCGAGGTGGGGCACGTGCAGCGGATCAGCTTCGATCCCAGGGACCGTTCACGGGTGATCGTGGACTTCAACGTCCAGCGCGGCACCTACATCACGCACGCGACGTATGCGGTGCTCGCGATGCACGGCATCACCGGCGGCCAGACCCTGGAACTCAAGCTCGGCAAGGGAAGCCGCGAGCTGCTCGCGACCAGCGACAAGAATCCCGCCGAAATCCCGCTGCGCAAGGGCCTGCTCGCGCAGCTCGAGGACTCCGCCCGGCAAAGCATGCAGGATCTCCAGGCCGTGCTCGGCAACGCCAGGAAAGTGCTCAATGACGACAATCGCGAGCACATCAGCGCCTCGATCCGGCAGATCGATGCCGCCACCGCGAAGCTCGTGCAGATCGAAACGGAGCTGATGCCGGCGATGAAGCAGATGCCGGGGCTGGTGCAGAGCGCGCAGAAAAGCCTGGACGAGAGCCACGCGCTGCTCGCCAACGCCAACAAGATCGCGGTGGAAGCGCGCAATCCGGTCAGGAAGGCCGGCCAGGCCGCGGACACCATCCAGCAGCTTGGCCGCAAGCTTGACCGGCAAACGGCGCCCGACGTCGAGGCACTCAGCGAGAGCCTGTTGCGTACGTCACGCCAGCTCGAGGCCCTGATCCGCGAACTGAAGGCGAAACCGCAGAGCCTGATCTTCGGCCCCGCCACCCCGCCGCCGGGGCCCGGCGAGCCCGGCTTCCAGGGCAACGACAAGCATGGTGACGGTCATGAATAGGAAGGCTCCGGCACGCTTCGCAGGACCGGCAATGCCCGCCGATCGACAATGCGGGGGGCGGAGTCCGCGCTGCCGCAAGCGCTTCCCGGCAATGGTGCTGTGGGCGGCGTGCGCATTGCTTCTCGGCGGCTGCGTGCACTCCACCAGGGCGCAGTTCACCGGCCACTATGGACTTGGCACCCCGGCGTCGGCGCCTGCGAACGCATCAGGTGCCGCCAGCTCGAACGGAAAGATCCTGCGGGTCGCGCGGATCTCGGTGCCCGACTGGCTTTCCGGCAACGCCATGTTCTACCGGCTGGATTACCGGAACGACGACCGCCTCGCCGCCTACGGGCAATCGGACTGGATCGGGCCGCCCGCGAGCCTGCTGGAACCGGTTTTGCGGCGCGCCCTCGCCGACGGCGGCTGGCGTGCGGTGGTGGGCCCCCGCAACCCGGCGACGGCCGATGCGAGCCTGCAACTCAGGCTCGACGATTTCAGCCAGGCCTTTGCGCAACCTGGCGAAAGCAGGGGCATTCTCGACGCGACCGCGACATTGATCGACAACCACGACAACAGCGTAATCGCGCAGAAGCATTTCCACATCGAAGTACCCGCGACGACGCCGGATGCGCAAGGCGGCGCCAAGGCCCTGGCCGAGGCGAGCCGGGAGTTCGCGACGCAATTGCAGGATTGGGCGCAGGCGGCCGTGGCGGAATCCCGCTGACGCCGCTCGCGATCGATCTGGCGGAAACGCTTCGGGAATTCCGCCCTGCCTTGTCGCGCTACATCTGCGAGCGCAGGAACCGCGCGACGCGGTGGCACGCGCGGGCGGACAGCGACCATTGCCGCACTTCCTCGGACGTCATGCGACGCGCATGCGCAAGGTCGTCGGCGAAAGAACGGTCCACTCGTTCCACCAGCGAACGGTCATAGGCGACCAGCGCCTCCTCGTAGTTCAGCTTGTACGAACGCGTATCGAAATTCGGTGATCCGAACAGTGCGATCGTGCCGTCGATGGTCACGGTCTTGGCGTGGATCATCGTCGGCTGGCACTCGTGGATCGAGACGCCGGCTTCGAGGAGTTCGCGGTAGTAGGTCTTGCTGGCGAGCGACACGATGTGCGAGTCGGTGTGGGGGGCCCGGCACCAGCAGCGTGGCATCGACGCCGCGCCGTGCGGCGACCATCAGACCCAGGTGCAACCGCGGATCGGGCACGTAGTACGGCGTGGTCACCCGAATCGTCTCGCGTGCGCCGTGGAAGAACAGCCAGTAGGCGAAGCCGATCGTCGACACCCGGATGCTCGGAGCCGCGTCGATCGCGACGATGCGGGCGGCCCAGGCTTCCTCCAGATCCGGAAACAGCTCTTCACCTGCCAGCACCTCGCTCGTAGCCTGGCGCCAGTTCACCCCGAACGAACCCTGCAGGTACCGCACCACCGGCCCGCACACGCGGAAGTGGTCGTCACGCCAGTGGGCCGGGTCCTGCCCGTGGCCGGTCCACACGTCGGCAATGCCGACCCCGCCGGTGAAGCCGGTATGGCCATCGACCACCATCACCTTGCGATGGGTGCGGTCGTTGAAACGGCCGAGGTTGTACGCGCGCAATGGCCGGAACCACGCGAAGCTGCACCCGGCCTGCTCGAGCCGTTCGACCGTGGCCGGCGCCATCCGGCCGCCGCCGACGGCGTCCACCAGCAGGCGCACCTTCACGCCCCGCTGCACCGCGGCGGCTAGCTCGTCCGCAAACCGCCGGGCAATGTCGCCCTGCCAGTAGATGTAGGTCAACAGGTTCACCGACCGTCTGGCGTGGCGGATCGCCTCCAGCATCGCCGGGAAGATCTCGTCGCCGTTGAGCAGCATGTCGATGGAATTGCCATCGATCAGCGGCGCGTCGAGGTTCGCCGCGAGCGCCCGCGCCGACGCTTCGCCATCGAGCGGCGGATCGACCGTCATGCCGTGCGGTGCGATCTCCGACTGGTCAGGCACCAGCCAGTTGTAGAACATCATTCCGAGCGCCATGACGCCGACCGCGGCCAGGATGTACACGATGATCATGGCGGCGCCCTCCATTGCGCGGCATCCCTTGCGGGACACCCAAGGATAGCGTCAATGGGTGGCGGCCTCCGGCGGCTTGCCGCGCAACCCGAGGTACGTGCAGAACAACGCCACCGCCGTCACCGAAAGCGCGAGGAACACGATCGGAATGTCGTACACGCTGCCCATGTGCAGCGCGCTCATCGCGATGGTGCCGAGCGCGGCGATCCCCATCCGCAGGAAGCCGAGCACCGAGGACGCGGCGCCCGCGTTGTCGCCGAACGGCGCGATCGCCTTGGCGGTGCTCACCGGCACCGTGAGGCCGACCCCCACGAACGCGATGCCGATCGGCACGAGATACGTCGCGAGGTCGCCCTTGCCGTCCGCGAACAGCGCAACCAGCATCAACAGGATCGACCCGGCGAGGACCAGCGCCAGGCCACCGCCGATGATCGCGAGGTGCGGCACCCGTGGCGTCAGCCACGCGCAGGCACCCGCGCCGATCACGAAGGCGACCAGGATCGCGATCGCGACGACCACGATCGCACCGCTGCCCTGGTGCAGTACGTTGATCACGAGATCGGGCGCGCCGATCAGCGCCGCGTACACGACGCCGACGCACAGGCCGCCCATCGCCACGTAGAACAGGAAGCCGCGGGTCCCGAGCACCTCGCGCGCGTTGCTCCACAGTCGCTTGCGTTCGAGCGCCCGCGGGTCCGGCTCGGGCAGGGTTTCCGGCAGCCAGCGCCACACCGAGTACGTGAGCGCGAGCGATACCGCGAGCAGCAGCGCGAAATTCGCGTGCCAGCCGAACGCGTGCGCGATGTAGGTGCCGGCAACCGGCCCGACCGCCGGAGCCACCGCGAACGCCGCATTGATCTTGGCATACACGCGCTGTCGCCGCTTCGCGGAGAAATGATCGCGCACCACCGCATCGGCGATGACGCCGCCCGCGCAGGCGCCGACGCCCTGGACGAAGCGGCCGCCGATCAGCGGCCAGATGGAGAAGCTGAGCATGCACAGGAGCGCGCCGGCCGAGAGCACCACCGCGCCGAACAGCATCACGGGCCGGCGGCCCCAGCGGTCCGAGGCCGGCCCGAACACCAGTTGGCTCACCGCCGAGGCCGCGAGGTATGCGGCCATGGTGAACTGGATCATTCCGTAGTCGGCGTGCAGCGCCTTGGCCATCGCGGGCATGGCCGGCGTGTACTCGGTGTCGCCGAACGGCCCGGCCGCCATCATGAAGGCCAGCAACCAGATCGCGGGGGCCGCGGATTTTCGCGCAGCGCGCGCCGCGGCGACCATCAATGGCTTGCCATCGCGATTGCACCGACCACCGGCCATCGCCTCCGCGGGGCGGGAGCCTGTCCTTGGCGACCGGGGCGTGAACATGCCATACACGAACTATATGGCAGAGTGCTTGCGCTCGGAAAGCCTCGTACCCGGTGCGCAGCCATGGAAGCGGAAGACGACAGCCAGACACCGGAATCGGCGCCCGTCATCGCGGCGGTGGAGTTGAGCCGCTGGTTCCGGCGCGACATCGAGCAACCTATCGAGCAGATCGTCGGCGGCCGCAAGCGGCTGAAGGTGATCGCGCTGCTCGCCTGCGTGCTGGCGCTGGACGCCGCCGACAAGGCCACGATCGGCGCCGTCGCCGCCCAGCTCGAGCACGACCTGCACATCGGCAACGTCGAGGTGGGCTTGCTGGTGACGGTTTCCACCGCGATCGGCGCGTTCGCGACGCTGCCGTTCGGCATGCTGGTGGACCGCATGCACCGCGGCCGCCTGCTGGTGATCGGAATCGGATTGTGGTCGCTCGCGATGATCGCGAGCGGCGCCGCGGTCAGCTACCCGATGATGCTGATCTCCCGGCTGGGACTCGGCGCGGTGGTGGCGATGGCATCGCCCGCGATCGCGTCGCTGGTCGGAGACTTCTTCCACCCTGGCGAGCGCGCCAGGATCTACAGCTACATCCTGGCCGGCGAATTGATCGGCGTGGCGTTCGGATTCCTCATCTCCGGCAACGTCGCCGCGATCGCCTCGTGGCGGGTGCCGTTCTTCATCCTCGCGGGCCTCGGCCTCGCGCTGGCGGTGGTGATCGCACGCAAGCTGCCCGAACCCAGGCGCGGCGGCCAGGGCCGGATGGAAGACGAGACCCAGGACGGCGACGAGGAAGAAACCCACCCCGTCGACGAGATCGTCGACGAGCGCGGCATCGATCCGCGGCATGGGCTGATCCTGAAGGAAGATCCCGAGAAGATGTCGCTGTGGCACGCCGTGCGCTACGTGCTGTCGATCCCGACCTACCGGGTCCTGATCATTGCCTCGGCGCTCGGCTATTTCTATTTCACCGGCTTGCGCACCTTCGCGATCGTGTTCATGCGCGAGCACTTCGACCTCCAGCAGGCGACCGCCAGCAGCGTGACCGTGGCGGTCGGCGTCGGCGCGATCGCGGGCGTGCTTGTCGCCGGCTGGGCTGCCGACCGGATGATCGACCATGGGCACTTGCGCGGGCGCATCGTCGCCGGCGCAGCCGCGTACTTCGTCGCGACACTCGGTCTCGCGGGCGGCCTGCTCGCACCCAGCCTGATCTTTGCGGCGCCGTTCTTCTTCGTGGCGGCCGGCGGTCTCGGCGGCGCCAACCCGGCGGTCGATTCGGCACGGCTGGACATCATGCACTCGCGGTTGTGGGGCCGCGCCGAAGGCGTGCGCTCCACGCTGCTGTACGCCTTCCAGGCGGCCGCCCCGCCGTTGTTCGGTTGGGTCTCGGGCGTGTTCGGCGGTGGCAACACCGGCACTGGCCGGTCACCCACCGGCGCCGGCTCCGGCCACGGACTCGACATGGCATTCCTGCTGATGCTGGTGGCGCTGGCGGCGGCGGGCTTCGTGATGCTGCGCGCGCTGCAAACCTATCCGCGCGACGTCGCCACCGCCATTGCGTCGGAGCATCATGCGCCCGGGAAAAACCGGAAGAAGCGTGCCCGTCCGCCCGCCGCCCGTTAGGCATCGTCGCTGCGCACCTGCGCGTGGCTGATCAGGCCGAAGATGAAACTTCCGCCGACGATGTTGCCGGCGAGCGTCGGCAGCATGAAGCGCACGATGTAATCCGTCGCGGGCAGTTCGCCGCGCCATACGAGATACAGCACGTCCGTCGAGCCCGCGATCACATGGGTGAAGTTGCCGAGGCCGATCAGCCACGTCATCAGCACGATCACGATCACCTTGGCATGCGGCAGCGCCGGGATCAGCCACACCATGGTGCCGAGCAGCCAGCCGGCGATGATGCCCTTGGTGAACATCTGCAGCACGGAGTTGCGCATCACTTCCTCGGCCTGCGACACCAGCGCGGCGTGTGTCGCCGCATCCAGCACATGCATGTACACCATGCCGCACGCGAACAGCGCCACGCCCACCAGGTTGCCGACCAGCACGATGCCCCACAACCGCAGCAGCCGTCCGAATTCCGTCCAGTGCGGATCGGTCATGAACGGCAGCACCGCGGTCAAGGTGTTTTCGGTGAACAGTTGCTGGCGCGCCGACACCACGATCAGGAAGCCGACGGTGTAGCCGAGCTTCACGATCAGGAAACCGCCCGCGACACCGGCCAGGTGCACGGACAGCAAGGCCGGTATCAACATCGAGAAGCCCATCGACAGGCCGGCCGCCAGCGACGACCAGCTCAGTGCCGCCACGCTGCGCCGAAGCTCGGTCTTGCCTTCGACGCGAATGGCCTCGTGCAGGACCTGGACGCGCGGAGGCAGGTTTTCCTCGACTTCGTCCTTCTCGCGCTCGGTCAGCCGGAAGGAACCGTCCGGCCCTTCGCCGCCCGGCTTGTCTTCGATCGAGGGGGCCTTGCGGGGATCGTTGGGCATGCCTTCATCCATGTGGTTGCCGCGTGGTCCGCGCAATCCTTGCGCGCCTGGCCGTTCGGACCGCAGTCAGCGGCGGCCGGGTGTCCTGCCGTCGATTCCGGATGCGCGGCGGCTCATCGCGGTGCCCGCGCCGTGCCCGGCGCCTGCCCGGGCAGGCAAACGCTGAAGGTAGCACCCCGCCCTTCCCCGCATTCGAGACTCAGCCGGTAGCCGAGCATGTCGGCGGTGCTCTTGACGATCGACAGCCCCAGTCCCAACCCGTCCGTGTCCGGGTCGAGCTGGCGGAACGCGGTGAACATCTCGTCGCGCCGGCCCTCGGGAATGCCCTTGCCGGTGTCGGTGACGTCGATCCACAGGTCGCCGCCTTCTTCGCGGCAGGCGATGGTGACCGAGCCCTGTGACGTGTACTTGATGGCGTTGCCGACCAGATTGTCGAGCATCGTGCGCAGCATGCCCGCGTGGGTGCGAACCTCGGCGTCGATCACCCGCACCTGCAGGCCCAGGCCCTTGTCCCGGGCCGCCCGCAACCAGGTGTCGGCCACCTCGGCGATCAGTTCGTCGACCTGCAGCGGCTCGAGTTCGACCGCATCCGTGTCTTCCTCCAACCGCGACGCCCGTGACAACCCGTCGAGCTCTTCCCTCAGGCGCGCCGCCGCCGCCTTCGCCACTTCGATGCGCCGGCGGTCCGCCGGCGTCGCAGCCGGCAGCATGTCGAGCACCATCGTCATCGTGGTCAACGGCTGCTTGAGGTCATGGCCGGCGATCGCCATCAGCCGGCCGCGGTAGCGGTGCGCACGAGCCGCCACGATCATGGTGCGGCGCAGCTCGAGCTGGGTCATCGCCTGCCGCGCCAGCGCCCGCAGGACCCGCCGCTGCTCGTCGTCGAGCTTCCGTGCACGGCTGTCCATCACGCACACCGTGCCCAGTGCATGGCCTTGCGCGGTGCGGATCAGCGCGCCGGCGTAGAAGCGCAGGCGCGGACCCTCCGCCACCAACGGGTTGTCGCGGAAGCGCGGATCGAGCTCGATGTCGGGGACTTCCATGAACTCGTCCTGCAACAAAGCATGTGCGCAGAACGACGCATCCAGGGGCATCTCGCGGACCCCGAGCCCGACCTCCGACTTGAACCACTGGCGGTTTTCATCGACGAGATTGACGGCCGCGATCGGAACCCGGCATACCAGGCTCGCGATGCGGGTGATGTCTTCGAAAGCGCCCTCGACCGGCGTGTCGAGGATGTCGTAGGAACGCAGCGCCGCCAGGCGCTGGGCCTGGTGCGGTGGCGCTTTGGCCGCAAGGGAACTGGTGTCGACCGCGACAGCGTTGTCCTCGTCCATGTCCATATGCTCCCCGATCCCATCGGCCAGTGTATCGAGCGGCAGGCGCCGCGCAAGTGCCGGCTGCCATGGCCAGGCGGCCGCGCCGGATGGCCTGCGACGTCCGAGCGCCCGGCGGCTCCGGAACCCGTCCGGTAGGATGCGCGATTGAGAAGCGCGCGAACGCCTCCACGTAGTGTGCAAGTTCCTTTCACGGTGTGCCGATGACGACTTCCCCTGCCCGTGTACGCATCGATTTCGTATCCGACGTCGCCTGCCCCTGGTGTGCGATCGGGCTTGCCAGCCTGCAGCGGGCGCTGGCGGCGCTGGATGAAACCGTCGAGGCGGACATTTACCTGCAACCGTTCGAACTCGATCCGCAGATGCCACTGGAGGGCGAGGACGCCGACCAGCGCCTGATGCAGAAGTACGGCATCGGCGAGGCCCAGCTCGAGGAAAACCGCAGGGTGATCCGGGACCGCGCGGCGCCGTTGGGCGTCACCATCAATACCGGCCGCGGCAGCCGGGCGTGGAACACCTTCGATGCCCATCGCCTGCTGCACTGGGCCGGAACCCTGGATCGCGAGCGCGCGGTCGCGCTGAAGCAGGCGCTGTTCCGCGCGTACTTCACCGACCAGGAGAACGTCGCCGACCGGGAGGTGCTGGTGCGCATCGCGGTCGAAGTCGGCCTCGATGCCGCGCAGGCGCGCGGCATCCTGGAGAGCGACACCTATGCCGGGGAGGTGCGGGCGCTGGAACAGCGCTACCAGCAGGCCGGCATCCAGTCCGTCCCCGCCACGATCATCAACCGCAAATGGGTGATCCCGGGCGGCCAGTCACCGGAGACGTTCGAAGGCGCATTGCGCGACATCGCGTCCAGGGAAGAACCCGCGGCCGGCGCGGCGTAAGCGGGGCCGTTCGATCCCGCCCGGGAACAGGGTGGGCACCGCCGCCGCCCGCGGGTACCCGGTCCATCGACAAGCAATTTTCGCCCATCGGCGCATGCGGGGCGGGCAGCCCACGCCGCGCAGGTTCATGCCAGCGGTCGCGCGGCAGTCAGTGCGCCAGCTCGAGCTTGCTCGACAGCACCCAACCGATGTTGCCCAGTTCGTCGGTCACCTTCCACCAGACGCCGACCTTGTCGCCGGTCGGATACAGCATCATGCCGGGCTTCAAGGATCGCACCACCGAGGAATGCAGGTTCGCGTCCGAATACAGCTTGCTCTCTTCGGTGAGCCGCACCGCCTGCTGCACGTTGTCGGCCTGGGCGTTCGGCGCATTGCGCTGGAGGTCGGCGACCATCTTGGTGTAGGCATCGAGATACGCCATCGCGATCACCTGGCCGATCTCGGTGTTGGCGTAGCCGCTGGCACCGCCGGCGGCGAAGCCGCCCCAGAACCCGCCCCCGCCACCGCCGGCCCAGCCGAGGTCGGTCTTGTCGGCATGGCCCTGCTCGAGCGCGACCTGTTCGGTCGAACGGATGTCCGTCAGGGTCAGCACGACGTCCGCGGTCTTCTTGGAAATGCTGATCCCGCCGACCACCGCGCCGATGCCGTGCGGCAGGAACCCGCCGAGCAGGCCGCCGATCCGGTTGCCGCTGGCGTTCGAATTGCTGTTGGCGATGTCGGGCACCAGCACGTAGTCGGCGGCCTTCATCTGGCCCATGCCGATGTTGGAGCCCTGCCGCATCTCGCCCTCGCCCGCGAGCTCGCGCTCGGCGCGTGCCGCCTGCAGTCCCTTGCCACGATCGACCAGCGTGAAGCACCCGGACTGGGAGACGTACACCTTGATCAGCGCGGCCGGCGACTCGAGGTTCATCTGGGTCCACCACTGGTTGCCGGTCTGCGGTTCCTGCACCGCGAGGGTGCCGATCCTGCTGCTGCACCGCGGCATTTGCGGCTGCGCGTCGGAAGCGGCCCAGCCTGCCGACGCGAAGGCAATGCCCGTGACGAGCACCGGCAAGGCGGCCCACGGATTGGTACCAGGCACGCGGATCTTCATTTGGGTCCCCCACTTCCCTGGCAGGAAGGGCATTGGTGATGGTCGAACAACCGGACATGCGGCACCGGCAGTGAACCGGCGCGCTGTCCCCCGGGAATCGCCCAGCAGGTGTACCGATCACGTCACCTGGTGGATGGCTCGCGACGCATCCATGGTCCCAGGTTCCCGCCCATATACTCCGGCGGCCCTCGGGTGTCAATGCACCGGCCCCGGCAGCGCGCCGCGGCGGCCGCAGGTGATCGGCGCATCCGGCGCCGCGACCGGAATGGTGGACACATGCGGCTTTTCACCCGGGTGTCACTGCGCCTGCGCGAGACTTCCTGCTATGCCGCACGCCGACCCGCCCGCCTGGCTGGCCGCGCTCGCCTGGGTTTCGCTCGGCGTTGCGTTCCTCTGCGCTGCGCTGATCCTCGCCGACATCTACCTGCGCGGCCATCGCCAGAAAATGGGAATCATGGAGGTCGTGTGGCCAGTGACGGCGCTGTACTTCGGGCCGCTGGCGTTCTGGGCGTACCAACGCTGGGGCCGTCCGCAATCGCCCCAATGGCAAGGCCGGCATGGAATGCCACCCGGCAAATCCTTTCCCGCTACCGTCGCTGTCGCCGTGAGTCACTGCGGCGCGGGCTGCACACTGGGCGACATCATCGGCGGCTGGATCATTTTCGCCGGCGCGTTCGAGATTGCCGGCGCATCCTTGTGGCCCGAATACATCGCCGACTGCACCCTGGCCTTTTCGCTCGGCATCGCCTTCCAGTACTTCTCGATTGCACCCATGCGCGGGCTGGGCGTGCGGGAAGGCATCCTCGCCGCGCTGAAGGCCGATACGCTGTCGCTCACCGCCTTCGAGATGGGGCTGTTCGGATGGATGGCGCTGGTGCAGCTCGTGTGGTTTCCGGCGGGCCTGCACCCCGACGACCCGGTGTACTGGTTCCTGATGCAGATCGGAATGGTGCTGGGTTTCATCACCGCCTATCCGGTGAACGCCTGGCTCCTCACCGCCGGAATCAAGGAAGCGATGTAGCCGCTCCGCGCAGCCGGCCCATGGACGCATTGCACGGCATGGACCCGTGTGGCGCGGCCGTGGAACGGGCGCGTCACGCAGGCCGCCGAGGCTCCATGCCCTCCGGAGGGCGAATGTCTTCCCGGGCGATTTCGACGCGGGTGCGCGGCAGGCATTCGGGGTAGTTCCTTTGCAGGAACGTGACCAGCTTTTCGCGCACGTGGCGACGCAGGTTGACCGTGTCGCCGGCATTGCGCGCGCTCACCATGGCGCGCATCTCGATCACGTGTTCGGTGAGGTTGGTGAGATCCAGCGACCATGCGAAGCCGTCGTACAGCGGATCGTCCTCGAGGATCCGCTCGAGTTCGTCGCGCACCGCCTGCACCGGCACCGTGTAGTCGGCATAGATGTACGCGGTGCCGAGCAGGTTGGCGGTGGTCCGCGTCCAGTTCTGGAATGGTTTCTCGATGAAATAACTCAGCGGCAGGATCAAGCGGCGCAGGTCCCAGATCCGCACCACCACGTAGGTCGTGGTGATTTCCTCGATCCAGCCCCACTCGCCTTCCACGACCACCGAATCTTCGAGCCGGATCGGCTGGGTCAGTGCGATCTGGATGCCGGCGAGCCAGTTGGTCAGCACCGGGCGGGCCGCCAACCCCACGACCAGCCCCGCGGCACCGGCCGAGGCGAACACGGTCGCGCCCAGCGCCCGGATGCCGGGGAAGGTCATCAGCATCACGCCGGCCGCGAACAGCGTCATCAGCACGACGCCGATCCTCCGCAGGACCTGGAATTGCGTGCGGATCTTGCGCGCCTCCAGGTTGTCGGGGACGTTCACGTCGTAGCGCGCCGACAGGATGTCGCCCATCGCGTCGATCAGACGCACCACCAGCCACGCGGCGATCGCGATCAGCACCAGCGCGATGCCGTGGCGGACCGGCCCGGTGACCGCGGCCCGCAACGGGAGCACGATCACCGCGGCCAGCAGGCCCAGCAGCGGGAACAGCCAGCGCGACGGTGCCCGGAAATTGTGCACGATGGCGCCGGCGACCGAGGCGAAGCGGCCTCCCGTGAACTTGCAGATGATCGCGAACAGGATCCAGTACACCAGCCAGCCGATGATCGCGCTTCCGGCCAGTACCACCGCGGGTTCGAGCCAATGCGGCCCGAACGGGATGAAGTCGATGTGGTTATCCATGCCGCCGCATTCCCTTGCCGACCGCTCCTGCGCGGGTCCATCCGTCCGCGGAACCTTCACTATAGGCGATGAATGCGCGCTCCCGGCGCGCTGGCCGTGCGCCGGTTCAGTTTTCGGGGGCCGGCGCCGCCCCAGGCCCCGCGGCCGCTGGCATTCGCCGCCGATGCGGATTTATGTGCAGGAGTTCGCTAAACATTTCCCGCCGGGAGCCGATAACGCGGGTGCGCAGGACGTCACGCTGACGGGCCCCGGAGTCGTACATGTTGGTTTTGGTCGGAACGCTGGTCGTGATTGTCTGCGTGATGGGCGGCTACGTCATGTCACACGGGCACCTGCTCGCCCTTTG
>DASSOQ010000032.1:0-21171 GCA_035700365.1 Rhodanobacteraceae bacterium
GAGGGTCGATGGATGCACGGTGTCGCCGCGGAAATCGCGCAGGAAATCGCCGTGCTTCTCGAGTACCGCCACCGGCACGCCCGCGCGCGCCAGCAGCAGGCCCAGCATCATCCCGGCGGGACCGCCGCCGACGATGCAGCAACGGACGCGGGTTGCCTGGGTCATCGGGTTCTCCTGGATGGACGAAAGCGTATGCAGGCGCTGCGCCGAGTCAACGGCAAGGCTGAAACCCATCCCCCTCCCAGCCTCCCCCTTGAAGGGGGGGAGCGCTCAATGGCGCCCGGCTGTCACTTCCCACCCGCGCCTTCAGCCGAGACCACCAAGCCCAAAAGATGTAAGCCCTCCCCTTCAAGGGGAGGGTTGGGGTGGGGATGGGTTTGCTGTAGCCCACCGGTCAACTCGCCCATTGGCCGCGTAATCACAATGGCTTGCAACCGATTCCTGACCCGCATTCTGCGATGACGCCTGCCCTGCGCCCGCTTGTCAGGCTACACTAGGCGGCTGCGAACGCGGCTCTGCCTTCGGCGGCCACGCCCGCAATCCGTCCGTGGCGCCCGTCGAGGCGCCGCGTCTTTGTATTCCGCGCCCAGCCAGGCGCGCCGGGAGCCAGAACCGATGATCTTCGATACCCTCACCACCACCGGGCATGAACAGGTTGTGTTTTGCCAGAGCAAGGATGCCGGCCTCAAGGCCATCATCGCGATCCACAACACGGTGCTGGGACCGGCCTTGGGCGGCCTGCGCATGTGGCCATACAAGACCGACGAGGAAGCGCTGAACGACGTGCTGCGGCTGTCGCGCGGCATGACCTACAAGAACGCGGTGGCGGGCCTCAACCTCGGCGGCGGCAAGGCCGTGATCATCGGCGATCCCGCGACCGACAAGTCGGAGGCGCTGTTCCGCTCGCTGGGGCGCTTCATCAACTCGCTGCACGGGCGCTACATCACCGCCGAGGACGTCGGCATCGACGTCAACGACATGGAATACGTGTATCGCGAAACCGAGTACGTCACCGGCGTGCACCAGGTGCACGGCGGCTCGGGCGATCCGTCGCCGTTCACCGCCTACGGCGCGCTGCAGGGCGTCATGGCGACGCTCAATTACAAGCACGGCAACGAGGACATCGGCAAATACCGCTTCGCCGTCCAGGGCGCCGGCCACGTGGGGTCGGAATTCATCAAGCTCCTCCGCGAACAGGGCGCCAAGGTGTTCGTCACCGACATCAACAAGGATGCGGTGCAGCGCTGCGTGGACGAACTCGGCTGCGAGGCCGTCGGCATCGACGAGATCTACGACGTCGATTGCGACGTCTACAGCCCGTGCGCGCTGGGCGGCACCGTCAACGAACAGACCATCGACCGCATCAAGGCGCCGATCATCTGCGGCATCGCCAACAACCAGCTCGCGACGGACGAAATCGGCGACGAGCTGATGAAGCGCGGCGTGGTGTACGCGCCGGACTACGCGGTCAACGCCGGCGGCGTGATGAACGTGTCGCTGGAAATCGACGGCTACAACCGCGAGCGCGCGATGCGCATGATGCGCAGCATCTACTACAACGTCGGCCGCATCTTCCAGATTGCCGACCGCGACGGCATCCCCACCTACAAGGCGGCCGACCGCATGGCCGAGGAGCGCATCAACGCCGTCGGCAAGATCAAGCTGCCGACCATGGGCAACGACGGCGCGCGGTTCCTGGGCAGGATGCGGGGGCAGTAGGAGCCGGGACGGGGAACCGGCACCCGGAATGGCGTAGCCCGACGATTTGTCGTCATTCCGGGGCGCCCCGACGGGGCGAACCCGGAATCCAGCTCCCGCACTTCGGGTCGAAACCGAAGGCTGGATCCGGGATCCCGTGCTGTGCGCGGTGGCGGGATGGCGAACACTGTGGTGCGCCGGCGCGAACGCGGCACAATGGATCGTCCATTTGACGTCGCGGGGAAATCGCATGCAATCATTCCACCTCAACGAAGACATCGACCTCCTGCGCGAAAGCGTGCGTGCCTTCGCCGAGAAGGAAATCGCGCCGCGCGCGGACGCGATCGACCGCGACAACCTGTTCCCGCACGACCTGTGGCAGAAACTCGGCGGGCTGGGCCTGCTCGGCATCACCGTTCCCGCCGAATACGGCGGCAGCGGGATGGGCTACCTCGCCCACGTCGTCGCGATGGAGGAGATCTCGCGCGCGTCGGGTTCGGTCGGGCTGTCCTACGGCGCCCATTCCAACCTCTGCGTCAACAACATCTTGCACAACGGCAACGAGTCGCAGCGCCAGAAGTACCTCCCGAAGCTCTGCTCGGGCGAATGGGTGGGCGCGCTGGCGATGAGCGAGCCCGGCGCGGGTTCGGACGTGGTCGGTTCGATGAAATGCAAGGCCGAGAAGCGCGGCGACGTGTGGATCGCCACCGGCAACAAGATGTGGATCACCAACGGTCCCGAGGCGAACGTGCTGCTGGTGTACATGCGCACCGCCGACCGCACCGCGGGCAGCCGCTGCATCACGGCGTTCGTGGTCGAGAAGGGCATGAAGGGATTCACCACCGCGCAGAAGCTCGACAAGCTCGGGATGCGCGGCTCCAACACCTGCGAGCTGGTATTCGACGGCTGCGAAATCCCGGACGCGAACCGCATCGGCGAGGTCAACGAAGGCGTGCGCGTGCTGATGAGCGGGCTGGACACCGAGCGGCTGGTGCTCTCGGGCGGCCCGATCGGGCTGATGCAGGCCGCGATCGATGTCACCCTGCCCTACATCCGCGAGCGCAAGCAGTTCAACGCGCCGATCGGAAGCTTCGAGATCATGCAGGCCAAGCTCGCCGACATGTACACGGCGCTTCAGTCCTCGCGCGCGTTCGCGTACCTGGTGGCGCAGCAGTTCGACCGCAACATCAGGTCGCGCATCGATCCCGCTTCGTGCCTCCTCAGCGCCTCGCGCAATGCCGTCAAGGTCGCCCTGGAAGCCATCCAGTCGCTCGGCGGCAACGGCTACATCAACGAATATCCCACCGGCCGGATCCTGCGCGACGCCAAGCTCTACGAAATCGGCGCCGGCACCAACGAAATCCGCCGCATGCTCATCGGCCGCGAGCTGTTCTACGGCAACGCCTGAGAAGCCGTTGGGCTTCTCCCGGAACGCGTGCCGGGATCAACCCAACCTCCGAAGTCCACCGACGATCACAACGATTGCGCTTGGAAGGTGTCGCAGGCGTTGACGTCGCCGGACTGGAAGCCGGTCTTGAACCAGCGTACGCGTTGGACGGAGGTACCGTGGGTGAACGAGTCGGGCACGACGGTGCCGCGCGATTCCCGCTGCAGCGTGTCGTCGCCGATCTGCGATGCGGCGTTGAGCGCGCTTTCGATGTCGCCGGGTTGCAGCCACTGCAACTGCCGCTGGGAACGGTTGGCCCACACGCCGGCGAAGCAGTCGGCCTGCAATTCCAGGCGTACCGACAATCCGCTGGCGCCCTCCATCGGCTGGCCGCGCCGCGCGAACTGTTCTTCCATGTCCATGACGCCGAGCTGGTTCTGCACGTGGTGCCCGATCTCGTGCGCGATCACGTATGAGCGCGCGAAATCGCTGTCGGAATGGAAGCGCGTCGCGAGTTCCTGGAAGAAGTCGAGGTCGAGGTACACGCGCTCGTCGCGCGGGCAATAGAACGGCCCCACGGCCGACGAGGCGCCGCCGCAGGCGGTGGCGACCTGCCCCTGGAACAGGGTCAGTTTCGGGGCGGCGTATTGTTCCCCCGCTTGCTGGAAATAGGTGGACCAGACGTCTTCGGTGCTGCCGAGGATCCGGCAGACGAAGTCCGTTTGCGCATCACGGTTGCAATCGACGCGCGTGGTTTGCGACGTCGCCCCGCTCGGCGCCATGCCGGTGTCGGTGCCGGTGAGCAGCCCGAAGATGAGGCCGCGCGTCGACGGGAAGATCATCGCGATGATGATCGCGACGATGGTGCCGCCGACGCCAAGGTGGATGCGGCCGAAACCGCCACCGCCGCCGGTCGCCTGTTCGACGTTGCTGCTGGAACGACCCTTTCTCCACAGCATGACGGCACCTTGTCCCTGACACCGCGCCGGGTACGGCGGCATGCAGACTGTGCTGCAAGTGTGGACCCGCTGCAAGGGTCGGTTTTGCGAAGCAGCGCCGTGTGGCCTGAACGGCTGCCGGGCTTCGCCAAGCCCAGCGCCAACCGGCAAGGGCGCTGCCGACTTGCACCTGCCGGCTTGTGCCTTGATGATCGGGTGCTCCGACCGCGCGAGCGGCTCGTGTGCTCCGTTCCGCCGGGACGAGCCGCCGCCGCATTGATGCGCTTCCCGCCGGCCACGGCCTCCCCCGCGCCACGAGGAACCCCACATGCCTGCAACACCCGACCGCGCCACCGCGAGCGACGATCACCGCCTCAAGCGCCACGTCGGGATGATCGGGCTGCTGTTCACCGCGGTCGGCTCGATCATCGGCTCCGGCTGGTTGTTCGGCGCGATGTATGCCGCGCAGCAGGCGGGCCCCGCCTCGATCCTGTCATGGACCTTCGGCGCGATCATGATCGGCTTCATCGGCCTGACCTACTCCGAGCTCGGAACGATGTTTCCGGTCTCCGGCGGCGTGGTGCGCTTCCCGCACTTCGCGTTCGGCTCGTTCGCGAGTTACACCACCGGCTGGATCACCTGGCTGGCCGCGGCATCCACGGCGCCGATCGAGGTGCTCGCCGCGCTGCAATACGGATCGAACTACGTGCCGTGGCTGCAGCACCTCGAGGATGGCGTCGCGGTACTGACCACCCCCGGCTACGGCGTCGCCGCCGCGCTGATGTTCCTGTTCAGCCTGATCAACGTGATCGGCATCCGCTGGTTCGCGCGCCTCAACAATGCGCTGGTGTGGTGGAAGCTCGGGATCATCGTGCTGGTGATCGTTGCGTTCCTGTCGGCCGATTTCAAAATGGACCACTTCGCGCATCCGGCGCATGGCGGCTTCGTGGCGATGGGGTGGCACGGGGTGTTCTCGGCGATCGCCACGGCCGGCATCGTGTTTTCCTACCTGGGATTCCGACAGGGAGTGGAACTCGCCGGCGAAACCGACAACCCGCAGCGCAACGTGCCGATCGCGGTGATCGGCTCGCTCATCCTGTGCGGCATCATCTACATCCTGCTGCAGATCGCCTTCATCGGCGCGCTGCCGACCTCGGCGCTGGCGAACGGCTGGCAGAACATCGGCACCACCTTCTCGGGGGGCATCGAGGGACGGGCGCTGGCGTTCGGGCCGCTCGCCACGCTTGCGATGACGCTGGGCATGACCTGGCTGGCGCTGCTGCTCTACATCGACGCGTTCGTGTCGCCGGCCGACACCGGTCTCATCTATACGACGATCACCGCGCGGATTTCCTACGCGATGGGACGCAACGGCAACGCGCCGGGCGTGCTGGCGAAAGTCAGCGAACGCGGGGTGCCGTGGGTCAGCGTGATCCTGGCGTTCATCGTGGGATTGATCTTCTTCCTGCCGTTCCCGGGATGGCAGAAGCTGGTCGGATTCGTGACCTCGGCGACGGTGTTGTCGTTCGGCTCCGGGCCGCTGACGATGATGGCCTTGCGCAAGGAACTGCCGGACCACGCGCGGCCGTTCCGGCTCGCCGGCGGCTGGACCATTCCGTTCCTCGCATTCCTGTCGTCCAACCTGATCGTGTTCTGGTCGGGCTGGGACGTGGTGTGGAAGCTGATGCTGGCGGTGGTGCTGGGCCTGGTGCTGCTGGTCGTGCACGAAGGCCTGCGCGGCAGGCACACGCCGCGCATGGACTTCCGCTCGGGCTTCTGGGTGCTGCCGTGGCTGGGTGGCCTGGCGCTGATCAGCTGGCTGGGGCGCTACCCCGCGCTGGACAAGCACGCGGGCAACCTGGGGCTGCTGGGCATGGGCTCGGGTTTCGGGGTGATCATCGTCTTCTCGGCACTGATCATGTGGCTGGCGCACGCCTTCCGGCTGCGCGGCCAGCGCGTGGCCGACCACGTGAGGGAGTCCTGGGGCGACGACACCATGGAGGCGCCCTAGGCCGGTGGCGCTTCTCCCGGACGGGTTCCCGGAGAAGCGCAACGACCCGGTCCTGAGGTGCACGACGAGGCGCAATCCTCGCTGGGCTTCGCTACGCTCGGCGCCAACCTGCAAGAGCGCACCGACACCGCCCGTGCCCCGCGCTCCGCCGGGCATTCTCTGAACGCCGCACAACCGGTGTTGACGCCGCCGTAACGGTCTCTTGCTAGGATCGAAGCGTCACGGCCCGGAGCGTTGTCATGGCGGACCACAAGCAGATCTTCAAGGAAGGCGACACCTCGCTCGGCACCTTCTACCCCACCCACTACATCGTCGCCGGCTACCACGACATGGCCGACGCCAAGGCCGCCGCCGCGGCCTGCGCGAAGGAAGGCTTTGCCGCCGACGACGCCAAGGTCTTCGACGGCAACTTCGTGATCCAGCAAATGGAGGACCGCGAAGGCGCCAACTGGCTGCAGAAGATGGAGCAGCAGCTCGTGGAGTTCGCCGGCACCGAGAAGGGCTACGTGCGCGAGGATGCCGAGCTCGCGCGCAGCGGCGGCGCCTTCCTGTTCGTGTACGCGCCCGACGACGAATCGCTGGACAGGGCCCGTCGCGTGTTCGCGCAGGTCGGCCCCGCGTACGCGCGCCGGTACCTCAACATCGCGATCGAGGTCATCATCAGGAATCCCAATGCGCCGTGAGGACGCGCGCCGCGGGAGCCCGGACGAAGCGGGTCGGCACCCGATGACAACGTGCAGGTATTGACCAGGGCGACGGAACCCCGAACATGGCGCGCGCAGGAAGGATCCTGGTGTGGATCGTGGCGGCAATCATCGCGTTGCTGGTCGCGCTCATCCTGTTCATCTGGCTGTTCGACTGGAACCGGATCCGTCCATGGATGGACCGGAAGCTGAGCAGCGCGATCGGCCGGCCGGTTGCGATCAACGGCGACCTCACGGTGAACTGGTCGCGCAACCCCGATTCCCGCGGGCTGTCGCAGTGGATCCCCTGGCCGCGCTTCACGGCCCGCGACATCAGCATCGGCAATCCCGCCTGGGCGGAGCGTCCGCACTTCGCCACGCTCGAGCGGGTCAGCTTCAGCCTCGCGCCGCTCGCCCTGATCCACAAGACCATCGACATCCCGTCGCTGAAACTGGTCGGGCCGAGCGTCGACATCGAGCGCGACAAGCAGGGCCGCGACAACTGGACCTTCGAGTTCTCGCACGGCGCCGGGGGACAGAAGTGGCAATTCGAGCTCGGCGACGTCGCGTTCGACGCCGGCAAGGTGCGCGTGGACGACGACAAGCTCGCCCTGCACCTCGACATCGTGGTGAAGCCTCTGAAGAAGGCGATCCCTTTCGACCAGGTTTCGCCGCCGGCCTCGCAGGCGCAATCGAGTGCGCCGCCGCCGCGAACGGGCGAGCCCTACTGGTTCGGCTGGACGGCCAACGGCACCTGGCGCGGCGCCAAGGCCACCGGAAGCGGCAAGCTCGGCAGCGTGCTCGCCGTGTCCAGCGCGTCGCTGCCGTTTCCCGTGCAAGCGGACCTTCGCCTCGCCGACGTGCACATCGCGGTGACCGGAACCCTCACCGATCCGATGCACCTCGGCGCGCTGGACATGAACCTCCAGATGTCCGCCGACAGCATGTCGCACCTGTACCCGCTGACCGGCGTGATCCTGCCGCCGACGCCACCGTTCACCACCCACGGCCGGCTGGTCGCACGCATCCACGACGGCACGTTCAAGTACGAGGACTTCGACGGCAAGGTGGGCAGGAGCGACCTGCATGGCACGGCCACCTACACCATTGCCGGCAAGCGCCCCAGGCTGATCGGCCACATCACGTCGAACACCCTCGACCTTGCCGATCTCGGGCCACTCGTCGGCGCCGACAGCAACGCGTCCAAGGCCAGGCGCGGCGAGAAGCGCAAGCAGCCCGCCGACAAGCTGCTGCCGGTCGAGACCTTCGATACCGGCCGCTGGCACCAGATGGATGCGGACGTCACCTTCACCGGCAAGCGCATCGTGCGCAAGGCCGCCCTGCCCATCCAGGATCTGTCGGCGCACCTGGTGCTGGACGACGCCAAGCTGACGCTCGACCCGGTGCAACTCGGTGCGGCCGGTGGCGACATCAAGGCCCAAATCGTGCTGAACGGGCGCGAGGATCCGATGCACGGCAAGGCGGACCTGAGCGTCCGCCACCTGCAGCTCCGCAAGCTGTTCCCGACCGTGAAGCTGATGAACACCAGCCTCGGCCAGATCAACGGCGACGCCGCACTGACCGGCGACGGCAATTCCGTGGCGACGCTGCTGGCGACCTCGGACGGCGAGGTCAAGCTGCTGGTGAACAACGGTACGGTCAGCAAGCTCCTGCTCGAGGAAGCCGGGCTCAACATCGCCAACATCATCGTCACCAAGCTCGCCGGCGACGAGCCGGTGCGGATCAACTGCGCGGCCGCGGACCTCGTCGCCAAAAACGGGCTGTGGCAATCGCGGCTGTTCTTCGTCGACACCGACACCATGACCATCGACGTCGACGGCAAGATCGACTTCCGCAACGAAACGCTGGACTTCACGATCCACCCGCACAGCAAGGGCATCCGCGTGCTGTCGCTGCGCTCGCCGCTGTACCTGCGCGGCACCCTCAAGAATCCGAAAGCGGGCGTCGAGACGGGTCCGCTGCTGGCGCGCGCCGCCGGCGCCGCGATCCTCGGCACCGTCGCCGCGCCCATCGCCGCCCTGGCGGCGATGATCGCGCCCAGCCACGACGACGACAACGCCTGCGTCGGCGTGATGGCGAAGATGCGCAAGCCCGCCGAAGCGCGTTCCGGCAAGTGATCTTCCGCGCCAGGCGAAAGCGCGCAGGGTGGAACCCGCGCAAGCGGTTCCACCGATCGGTTCCCGGGAATCGTCGCCAACCTGCGAAGCTGGAAGCTCCTCCCCCTGCAAGGGGGAGGCTGGGAGGGGGACGGGTTCCGGCCCGCACGTGAATCAGAGCCCCAATGCCCACCAACGCGCGTGGGGTTGCCGAAGGCGCCGCCAACCCGCGGTGGAAGCGGCTGCGCCGATTCCGTCCGGCGGCGCTGGGTCGTGGCACCCGGGTTGTGGGAAAATGGCGCACCGCGGACGGCGTGCAATGCGCCGTCCGTTCCCTTTTCCGGTCCCACTCCATGTCTTCCGTCACCCGCGCCCACTGGCAGTTGCATTTCTGCGTGCTGCTGTGGGGCATCACCGCCATCCTCGGCAAGCTGATCACGCTGACCGCGCTGCAACTGGTGTGGTGGCGGATGCTGATCGTGACCCTCGCGCTGCTGTTGCTGCCGAAGGTATGGCGGGAGCTGCGCGCGATGCCGCCGCGGCGGCTCGCGGCCTACGCCGGCATCGGCGTGCTGGTGGCGCTGCACTGGCTGACGTTCTATTCGGCGGTGAAGCTCGCCAATGCGTCGGTCGCGGCCACCTGCATCGCGCTGGCGCCGGTGTTCCTCGCGCTGGTCGAGCCGGTGATCGTCGGGCGGCGCTTCGAACCACGCGAACTGCTGCTGGGCATCGCGGTGGTGCCGGGGGTCGCACTGGTCGCGGGCGGCGTGCCCGCGGACATGCGGCTCGGGGTCTGGGTGGGCGTGCTGTCGGCGGTGTTCTGCGCGACCTTCGGCGCCTTCAACAAGCGCATGGCCGAGCGTGGCGGCGCGCTCACCGTGACCTGCCTGGAACTCGGGGCCGGCACCGTGTTCCTGACGCTGGTGACCGTGCTGTGGCACGGCGAAGGCAGCTTCGCCCTGCCCGGCCTGCGCGATACCGCCCTGCTGCTGGTGCTGGCGCTGGCCTGCACCCTGCTGCCGTTCGCGCTGGCGCTGGCGGTATTGCGCAAGCTCTCGGCGTACACCGTGCAACTGACCACGAACCTGGAACCGGTGTACGCGATCGTGCTCGCGATGCCGCTGCTGGGGGAGCAGCACCAGCTCGATGCCTGGTTCTATGCCGGCGTCGTGCTGATCCTGGCCGCGGTGTTCGTCCACCCGCTGCTGGTGCGGCATCCGGACAAGCCGCCGGAAGCGGTGCTGGGCACGGCCGAGTCGAAGCAATAAGGTAGGCATCGTGGATGCCGAGAAGCCCCAGGCCCCGACACCGCCCGACGCACCCGCGGGGCTGCGGCGCGTCGACATGCTGCACGTGGCACCCGGAAACCGCGAACGCCACGCCGACCGCGTGATCGACGAGGCGCCGGTCGCGCTGGTCTACAACGGCGTCCCGTTCGCGGTGATGATGGCGACGCCGTGCGACCTCGAGGATTTCGCGCTGGGCTTTGCGCTCGCCGAGGGCATCGTCGGGTCACCGGGTGAATTCGAGCTGGTCGACATCCTGCGCACGCACCAGGGCATCTCGCTGCAGGGACTGATCCCCTCGCACCGCTTCGCCGCGCTGGAGGATCGCCACCGCAACCTCACCGGCCGCAGCGGCTGCGGCTTGTGCGGCGTGGAGTCGCTCGAGGAGGCGGTGCGCCCGCCGCCGGTCGTGACCGGCGGACCCACCCTTACCCGCGCGGCAATCGTCGCGGGGATGCAGGCGATGGCGGGCGGGCAGCCGCTCAATGCGGTTTCCGGCGGCGCGCACGCGGCGGGTTTCGTGGCCGGCGATGGCGGCGTGACGGTGCGCGAGGACGTCGGCCGCCACAACGCGCTCGACAAGCTGATCGGGGCGCTCGCCGCCGCCCCCGACCGCCGCGTGGACAGCGGCTTCCTCGCGATCACCTCGCGCGCCTCATGGGAGATCGTGCACAAGGCCGCCCATGCGGGGATCGCCATCATCGCGGCGATCTCCGCCCCCACCTCGCTGGCCATCTCGGCCGCGGAAACCGCGGGGATCACGCTGATCGGGTTCGCGCGCGACGAAGCGATGAACGTCTACACGCACCCGCGTCGAGTCGTCTGATCCCGCGCGATCAGGTGCGCTCGGCCTTCTTGGCGTGCTTCTCCGCACGCTTCTCCTTCAGCGATTTCTGCGGCTTTTTCTTGGCTTCCTTCTTCTTCTCGAGGCCTTTCATTTCGTGCTCCCACTGGCAATGGACGGCAGGTGCAAAGATGCGCCAGTCCGCGGGGCTTGGCAAGGGGGGCGCGACGGTTCCTGCGGGCGGCCGGAATGGCTAGACTCGCTGCACCGCCTTCGACGGGGTTCCGACATGCATCCATCCGCCAAGAACACGGTCGCCACCGTGATTCCCTCGCTGCGTTACCGCGACGCGCCGGCCATGATCGACTGGCTGTGCAAGGCGTTCGGCTTCGAAAGGCACGCGGTGTACGCCGAGGGCGGCGTGGTGCAGCACGCGCAACTCGCCTTCGGCAACGGCATGATCATGCTGGGATCGGTGGACAATGCATCCGCCTGGGGCCAGCGCATCGTGCAGCCGGACCAGATCGGCGGCCGCGAAACCCAGGCCGCGTACCTCGTCGTCGCCGATTGCGCCGCGCACTACGCGCGGGCCAAGGCCGCCGGCGCGGAAATCGTGGACGAATTCGAGGCGAAGGATTACGGCGGCAGCGGCTACAGTTGCCGCGACCCGGAGGGCCATCTCTGGTCGTTCGGCGACTACGATCCGTGGGCGGAACACGCCACGTGAAGAAAGGCGATGCACCCATCGCGGATGCGCTGGCCGGCGCGCGCGGCACGCCCATCAAGATCGGCATCGGCGGCTGGAACTTCCCGCTGTGGCGTGACAACTTCTATCCAAAGGGGCTGCCGCAGCGGCGCGAGCTGGAATTCGCCAGCCGGCACCTCGCGACGATCGAGATCAACAGCACGTTCCATCGTGCCCAGACGCCGGAGGTGTACGCCAAATGGCGCGATGAAACCCCTCCGGGCTTCGTCTTTTCGCTGAAGGCGCCGGGCCGGGTGTCGGAGGTGCGCAAACTCGCGGGCGCGGGCACGTCGATCCGCCGCTTCGTGTTTGGCGGACTCGCCGAATTCGGCGATCGGCTGGGCCCGATCGCGTGGCAGTTCCCCCCTTCGCGAAGCTTCGAGCGCGACGACTTCGCGGCGTTCCTGGACCTGTTGCCGCAGGAACTGAACGGGCGCCCGCTGCGGCACGCGCTGGAGGTTCGGAACGAAACCTTCCTGTGCGGGGCGTTCCTCGAGCTGGCGCGTGCACGCGGCGCCGCATGCGTGTTCACCGACTCCGCCGAATATCCGAATTTCGCGGACCTGACGGGTGATTTCGTGTACGCGCGGCTGATGCGCAGCCGCGAATCGAGCCGCAACGGTTACGCGGCAAGGGACCTGGATGCCTGGGCGGCACGCGCGCGCCTGTGGCACGAAGGCGGCGAGCCGGACGAACTGCCACGGGTGTCGCACGCGAGCGGGGCCCCAGGCACGCGGCGGGATGTATTCATCTATTTCATCAGCGCCTTCAAGGCGCGCAATCCGGCGGCCGCGATGGCGCTGCAGGGGCGGATTGCGTGAAGCGCTTCGGCATCGCGCTGGTCGCCGCGATGTTGCTGGCCGGCTGCGCCAGCGCACCACCGCCCCGCCCGGCGGCCGCGCGGCACCCGGCGCCGATCACCCGACCCGCTTCGCCGGTCCCCAACGCCGCTTCGCCGCGTTATGTGCCCTCCTCGCTCGCGGCCGGGATCGATGCCTATCTTGCCCAGCCCCGTTTCGCGCACGCGCAGTGGGGGATCGACGTGGTTTCGCTGGATACCGGTGCCACGTTGTATCGCCGCAACGCCGATGCCCTGTTCCTGCCCGCGTCCAACGCCAAGCTCTACACCGCCGCGCTCGCGCTGCAGACGCTCGGCGCGGATGCACGCTTCGCGACCACGCTGTACGCGACGGCCGCGCCGCGTGCCGACGGCACGATCCCCGGCGATCTGATCCTGCACGGCGGCGGCGATCCCTCGCTGGGGGACCCGGATGTGTCGCCGGATTGGGCCGATCGCCTCGCCGCGGCGCTGGCAAATCGCGGCGTCCGCCGGGTACGCGGCGACCTGGTCGCCGACGACACCTGGTTCGCCGGTCCGCTCTACGGCGGTGGCTGGGAAGCGTCGGATCTCCAGGCTTCATACGGCGCACAGTCCGGCGCGCTGGGCACGCAAGACAACGTGGTCCGCGTGAAGGTCGCGCGCGAGGGCCAGCGCTGCTGCACGGTCGCCACCGACCCACCCTATTCCGGGATGCGCGTGGTGAACCTGACCGGCGGCCCGGCGCCGCTGGACCTTTACCGGCCGCCCGGTTCCGACTCGCTGTACGCGAGCGGCAGCCTGCGCGCGAACACGCCCCGCGCGACGTTCACGGCCGCGGCGCCGGATGGCGCGCTGTTTGCGGCCAATCAGTTGCGCGACGCGCTGGCGCGGCGCGGGATTGCCCTGGACGGCAAGGTCCGCGTGCTGCACTGGCCGGAAACGGACGAAGCACTGGCCAGCGATCCCACGGCAATCGGGAGCATCCCGTCTCCGCCGCTGTCGCGATTGCTCGTACACATGCTGAAGCACTCGGACAACCGTTACGCACAGATGCTGCTGCAGCAGGTCGGTGTCCGCACCGCGCGCAGAGGCGTTTGCGCGGACCGTGTCGAACCGCCGCAGACCAGTGCGGACTGGGGGCTGTGCGCGATGCGGGCGTTCCTGGCGCGGATCGGCATCGGCGACGGCGAGGTGACGCTGGGCGACGGCGCCGGCTTGTCGCGCCACGACCTGGTCACGCCGGCCGCCACGGTGAAGCTGTTGGCGTGGATCGTTCGGCAGCCGTTCGCGAACGTGCTGCGCGACGCGCTGCCGGTCGCCGGCATCGACGGCACGCTGAAATACCGCATGCGCGACGACTACGCCACCGACAACGTGCAGGCCAAAACCGGCACGCTGTCGCACGTCTACACGCTGTCCGGCTTCGTCACCGACGCCGCGGGCCAGCGGCTGGTGTTTTCACTGATGTTGAACCGCTACGTGCGTCCGACCGACGCATTCGGCCGCAACATCCAGCCGTCGCCGCAGTCGGACCTGGACGCGATCGCCACGATGCTGGCGACGCACGGCGTCAACTGACCCTCCGCCGGCGACGCGCCGGCCAGCACCGCTCCGACCACGCGTGCGGTCAGCCCAGATAGCACGGTCCCGTTTCGCGCACCTCCATGGTGGCCCACTCGGCGGCCGGGCACAGCGCGGCGAGTTCGATGGCTTCCTCGCGGGTGGCGCAATCGACCAGGAAGAATCCGCCGATCATTTCGCGCGCTTCGGCAAAGGGACCATCGCGCAGGCTGCGCTTGCCGCCACGGATCTGCAGGCGCCGGCCTTCCGAATCGTTGCGCAGGGACGAGTAGGCGCGAAGCACGCCGCGTGCCTTCAGGTCCTCGGCGTAATCCAGCATGCGCTGGTACACCGCCTTGCCTTCTTCCTCGGTGCGCTCGGCGCGCTGGCCGCGCGGTTCGGATACGAACAACATGTAGGCCATAAGTCTCTCCTGTCGGGAAGCCCGGGTTTGCTCGTCATTCCGGCGCAGGCCGGAATCCATTTTTGCGCTCTTCAGCGGTAGCCTGGATCCGGGCCCGCGCCGGGATGTCCAGCAAAAAGCCGGTTGCTGAAAATCCCGTTCGATCATCGACGTCCGCACGCCGATGCGCGCTGGCGCAACAATTCCGATTCGCGGGCGTTGCCGGTCAGCGCGGCGGCGCGTTCGAACTCCGCCCGCGCTTCGTCCAGGCGCCCCACCCTGAACAGGAGGTCGCCGCGCACGCTGGGAAGCAGATGGTAGTCGCGCAGCGCGCGTTCTTCCCGAAGCCTGTCGACCAGCCGCAGTCCGGCTTCCGCGCCCTCGGCCATCGACACCGCGACCGCGCGGTTCAACTCCACCACCGGAGACGGCGCGACTTCCGCAAGGCGTGCGTACAGTGACGCGATGCGCGTCCAGTCGGTGGCCGCTGCGTGCAGCGCACGCGCGTGGCAGGCTGCGATCGCGGCCTGCAGCGCATAGCTGCCGTCCGCGCCGCCGAGTTGCTCCGCGCGCTCCAGCGATGCCAGGCCGCGCCGGATCAGCAGGCGGTCCCAGCGGGCGCGATCCTGGTCCAGCAGCAATATCGGGCTGCCGTCCGCGGCGGTGCGCGCGTGCAGGCGGGAGGCCTGGATTTCCATCAGCGCGACGAGGCCGTGCACCTCGGGCTCGCGCGGCGCGAGGCCCGCCAGCACCCGGCCCAGCCGCAAGGCTTCCTCGCACAATGCCGGCCGCGCCCAGTCGTCGCCCGCCGTGGCGGCGTAGCCTTCGTTGAAGATCAGGTACACGACTTCCAGCACGCTCGCGAGGCGCACCGCGAGTTCCTCGCCGCGCGGCACCGAGAACGGAACCTTCTTCTCCGCGAGCGTGCGCTTGGCCCGCACGATCCGCTGGGCGACCGTGGCTTCGGGCACCAGGAACGCGCGGGCGATTTCCGGGGTGGTGAGGCCGCCCAGCATGCGCAGGGTCAGCGCGACCTGCATGTCGCGGGTAAGCGCCGGATGACAGGCGGTGAAGATCAGCCGCAGCAGGTCGTCGCCGATGTCGTCGTCCAGCGCGTCCGCGTTGTCCGGTGCGTGCGCCATGGCGTCGGGTTGGAGTTCGTGCTCGATCGCGGCCTGCTTGTCGCCGCGCATCCGGTCGTGGCGCAACTGGTCGATCGCGCGGCGCCTGGCCGTAGTCATCAGCCACGCGCCAGGGTTGTCGGGGACGCCCTCGCCGGGCCAGCGTTCCAGCGCCGTGACCAGGGCTTCCTGCGCCAGGTCCTCCGCCAGCCCGACGTCGTGCAGCATGCGTGCGAGTCCCGCGATCAGGCGGGGCGCCTCGATCTTCCAGACCGCTTCGATGGTGCGATGGGCATCGGCCGTGGTCATCGCGGCCGATCACACCATCGCCACGCCTCCGGCGCAAGCGGCCGGCGCGAGCGCGTTCAGGCCTCGGCGATCTTCCCGCGCAATCGCTCTTCCCGCTCGCGGAATTCGGGCGTGGCGGCATCCCCGAAATCGTCCATCTCGAACACCGGCCGCAATTCGATTTCCATGCCGCCGTCGAACGGCGCCCGCTTGATCCATTCGATCGCCTCGTCCATCGAACGCACCTGCCACAACCAGAAGCCGGCGATCAGCTCCTTGCTCTCGGAAAAAGGCCCGTCGATCACGGTGCGCTGCTTGCCCTCGAAGCGCACCCGCGCGCCCTTCGAACTCGGGTGCAGGCCCTCGCCCATCAGCATCACGCCGGCTTCGACCAGTTGTTCGTTGAACTTGCCCATCGCGGCCAGCTCCTCGGTCTTCGGCATGCCGCCGGCTTCCGACTCCGGGCTCGCCTTCACGATCACCATCACGCGCATGAGTTTTCTCCAGGCCCCGGCAGTGCGCCGGTTTCAAGACAGCGACGAACCGGCCGCGGGTGAATCGACAATTCGCGGCAGGCTTGACCGGCATCAGGGCATCCATGACACCAGGATCCCATCATGAGAGGATTGCCACAGGCCGTAGCGAGCATGTCCGCCATCACCCCCGACACCATCGGCCGGCCCGCGCCGGCGCCCCTGCACCCGTTCCGCCCCCTGTTTTTCTGCGCGGCGCTGTTCGCCAGCCTCGGGATGTTGGCGTGGGGCGCGTTCTGGCACATGGGCTGGCTGCCACCCACCACGCTGGATCCGCTCTCCTGGCACGCCCACGGCATGCTGTACGGCTTCGGCAGCGCGCTGGTCGGGGGATTCCTGCTGACCGCCTCGGCCAACTGGACCGGAATCCCGACCACCACCCGGCGCGGATTGTTGCTGCTCACGGCGACCTGGGTGATCGCGCGCGTGCTGTTGCTGACCCCGCTGCCGTTCTGGGTGGGGGCGCTGTTCGACGTCGGTTACCTGTTCGGCCTCGTGTTCCTCGTCGCGCGCGTGCTGTGGTTGTCGCACAACAAGCGCAACGCGTTCCTGATCGGCATCCTGCTGGTCTTCACGGGGCTCGACATCGCGTTCTATGCGGGCGCGCTCGCCGGCAATGGCGTCGTCAGTACGCGCGCCCTGATCGGCGCCGTGGACCTGCTGATGGTGCTGATGCTGGCGATCGGCGGGCGGGTGATCCCGTTCTTCACCAGCCGCAAACTCGAAGGGCACAGGTCCTGGTCCCACCACTACCTGATCTGGGCGGTCAATGGCGGGGGCGCAATGGTGCTGTTGTGGGACATCGGTGGCGTTCCAGGCTTCGCGCGCGGCGCGCTGATGCTCGCCGTCGCGCTGCTCGCGCTGGTGCGCCTCGCCGGCTGGCGCGGCTGGCGCACGTGGCGCGAACCGATGCTGTGGGTGCTGCACCTGGGCTACTTGTGGCTGGCGCTCGGACTGATCGTGCGCGGACTGGCGCTGGTCGGCGTCTACGCGATGCCGGAGATCGACACCCTGCACGGGATCACCGTCGGCGCGTTGGGCACCCTGTCGCTGGCGATGATGACGCGGGTCGCGCAGGGCCACAGCGGCGTACCGATCCGGGCCAACGCGGCGCTGACGGTGATGTTCGCGCTGCCGACGGTCGCGGCTGCCGTCCGGCTCTGCCACAACCAGCCGGGCGGATGGGTGTGGGCCGCGGCGCTGTGGTTCGTCGCGTACCTGATCTACCTGGTCGCGATCGGGCCGCTGCTGGTGCGGGGACGCGTGCAGGTCGTGACGCACTGAAAGGACCGACGCGCCGCATCAGCGGTGGCAACATCGTCCGTGTCGCTGCACCGGCGGGCAAGGCACGTCGCCGTAAGAACAGAACACGCAACAGTCGCCGGACTTCGGTCGCAGCATCGCGCCGCAGCCGGCGCATTCGTGGAAGAACACGCAGGCATTTTCCGGCATTGTCTCGACGGTGGCGCGCCCGCACTGCGGGCAGGTCAGCGTGCACTGCAGAACCGTTGCTTCGGGGTGCTTCGGTGCGGGAACATCCATGACGCGATGCTACGCCCGCGCAGGATTCAGAACCACACGCGCACTCCCGCGACCAATTGCAGGTCGTCCGCCGGTTCTCCGTGCGCGCGCGCGTAGTCGCGGCTGCGTCCGAAGCGCTGCCGCCACGCCAGGCCGACGTACGGCGCGAACTCGCGGCGGATCTCATAGCGCAGGCGCACCCCGGCTTCGACATCCGCCAGGCCGGATCCGGTGCCGCGCTGCGGATCGTCGCGGCCATAGAAGTTCGCCTCGAGCGAAGGCTGCAGGATCAGCCGTTGCGTGAAACGTGCCTCGTATTCGAGTGCGAGGCGCGCGGCGGTGCGGCCGCCCTGCCCGACATACAGCGTCGCCCCGGCTTCGAACCAGTACGGCGCCACGCCCTCCACGCCGATGGCGGCCCAGGTGCGACCCGGCCCACCCCCGAAGTCGTGGCGCACGCCGAGTTGCGCATCCCAGAACGGCGCGACCGCGCGCGACCATAGCGCCTCGCCGCGCAACCCCTGGAGGCGACCGTCTGCGCGCTCGCCTTCGAACTTCAGCCACAGCTTGTCGAGGTTGTGCCCGTACCAGGCTTCGCCGTCGATCGCGAGGGCATCGGCGCCGTCGCGCGCATGCACGTACTCCAGCCGATCCAGCAGCAGCATGCCGACCGCCGGATCGTCGCGCATGTCCATGCCGGTCATGGGACCACGATCGTAGCCGTCGGAGTAGTCGGGGCTGCGTGCGCCCGCGGCCGGCGCAGGGGCCATGTGCATGTCGTGCGAGGTTGCAGTCGATGTGGCGGACGCAGGAGGGGCAACGTTCGATTGATGCGCATGGAGATTGCGGTGTTCGTGGCCTTGCGGCATGGGCATGTTGGTCATGCCCGTGTCTTGCATGGCTTGGCGGGCCGCTGCGGGGGTACCCATCGCGCACGCGAACGTCAGCGCGCAAGCCGACGCCATCAATCGGGTCCGGCCTTTCATGCCACCACCACCTCGCGGAACATGCCCGCTTCCATGTGGTAGAGCAGATGGCAGTGGTACGCCCAGCGGCCAGGCGCGTCGGCTTTCACCCTGTACGTGACGCGCTGCGCCGGCTGCACGTTGACGGTGTGTTTGCGCACCTGGAATTCGCCTGCCGGCGATTCGACTTCGCTCCACATGCCGTGCAGGTGGATCGGGTGGTTCATCATCGTGTCGTTGACCAGCACCACGCGCAGGTGCTCGCCGTGGCGGAAGTGGATGGGCTTCGCCTTCGAGAAGATCACGCCATCGAACGACCAGACGAAGCGCTCCATGCTGCCGTCGAGGTGCAGCTCGATTTCGCGCGTCACGTCTTCCGGATACAGCGAGCCGCCGAGCGTGTGCAGGTCGGCGTAGGTCAGGACGCGCCGCCCGTTGTCACGCAGGCCGGCGCCGGGATCATCGAGGTTGGTGCGTGGCCAGTCGATGCGCATGTCCACACCGGGATTGTCGTACTCGGTGTCCGCGTGACGAGCCCTGGCCGTCCCCGGCATGCCCCCGCGCCCGTGCTGCATGCCGTGCATGGCGTGATCGCCGCCCTCGCCCATTGCGCCCATCATGTCGACCATCGTCAGGCTCGGCACCGGATCGAGCGCCGGCACCTCGGCTTCCATGCCCGGCCGCGGCGCCAGCGTGCCGCGCGCGTAACCGGACCGGTCGATCGACTGGGCAAGGATCGTGTAGGCGCGATCTTCGCGGAGCTCGACGATCACGTCGTAGGTTTCCGCCACCGCGATGCGGAATTCATCGACTGCAACCGGTTCCACATCCTGCCCGTCGGCCGCCACCACGGTCAGCTTCAGGCCCGGAATCCGCACGTCGAAGTAACTGTTGGCGGAGCCGTTGATGAAGCGCAGCCGCACCCGTTCGCCCGGGCGGAACAGGCCCGTCCAGTTGCCGGTTGGCGTCGTGCCGTTGATCAGGTAGGTATAGGCGAAGCCGCCGACGTCGATGAGGTCGCGCGGACTCATTCGCATCCGGTTCCACATCGCGCGATCGCGCAGTGCGCCCGCGACGCCCATCGTCGAAACGTCGCGCAGGAATCCGGGAACGGTCGGCTGGTGGACGTTGAAGTAGTCGCTGCGCTTCTTCAGGAGCGCAAGGATGCGGTCGGGATCCGTGTCCGTCCAGTCGTTCAACATCACCACGTAATCGCGATCGGCGGCGACACGGTCGGGTCCGGCCGGATCGATCACCAGCGCACCGTACAGCCCGGTCTGCTCCTGGAAACCGGAATGCGCGTGGTACCAGTAGGTGCCGCTTTGCCGCACCGGAATCCGGTAGGTGAAGGTCTCGCCCGGCGCGATGCCGGGAAAACTGATGCCGGGTACGCCATCCATGTCGAACGGCAGCAGGATGCCGTGCCAGTGGATCGAGGTCGGCATGCGCATCCGGTTGGTCACGCGCACGGTCACCGTCGTGCCCTCCCGCCAATGCAGCAATGGCCCGGGAACCTGCCCGTTGACGGCGGTGGCGATGCGCGGCGCGCCGGTGTAGTTCACCGGCACTTCGACGACATCGAGATTGAATTCCGTGCCGCCCGGGACGCGCGGATGCCCGGGTCCGTCCAGTGCCCACGAGGGTTTGGCGAAGCCCCCCAGCATTGCCGCGGTTCCGCCCAGCGCCAGCCCTTGCACGAAGCGGCGGCGCGAGGGCAACGGGACCGACGGTCCCGTGTTGCGAAGCGTGTGTTTCATCGTGGATTCCCGCAGGCGCGCAGCGCGCGCCGGTCACAACAGGACAACCGTCCCGCACGATGCGCGGAGCGACGGCCGTGAAATGCGGCGTCCGGGCGCCGCGGCGGGAATCAGGCGATCGGTGGTCGCAGGGGCGGCGCCAGCGCAGCGGGCCGAACGCGCACGGGACGTGGGGCCGGTACCAGCCTGCGAGGCGGCGACAGGCCCGGCTGCGCCAGCGGCACGACCAGCACCGCATTGCAGGCGAACAGGCAGTGGCACCCGGCATGGCAGCAATCGCCGTGACCCATCGGCGCGGCGGGCGCTGGATGGCGATGCGACCCGGCGGACGCCAGCGTCGAGTCGTGGCAATCCCCGGGGGCGTTACCGACCTGCGCATGCGGCGGGGACGTCCGCGCGAGCTCGCCTGGCGGACCCATCACCGGCGTTCCGAAGGCAAGCGCCGTCCACGCCAGCAGGGCCATCGCCAGGGTGGCACGGAATAACGCGGAGTTCGGGCGCGGCAGCCAACGCATGCGCGGAGCATAGTCGCGGTGCAAGGACCGCTCAACCAT